>NZ_JBHIQS010000013.1:0-59571 GCF_042196685.1 Bartonella sp. AC329YNZD
ACGTGCAAGCGAATGGTTTTGATTGATTCAAGATAAACAGATTTGAAATGAGACAATCTTACGATATTCGGGATTCTTATTCAATATGAATAACGATTAACTATCATTAAAATCAATATATTATATGATATTACACAAAGTAACTTTGAGAATAGAGATAATTTTTTTGCCTTTTAAAGGGGGGTATAAGCTTACCTATAAGAAAGAAGAGAAAGGCTTTGGTGAAGAGCCATTGATGTCTCAATTTGTGCTGCATTTTATAAGGTTTAGGTTTGAAAGTTTATCTCTGAACAGTAGCAAAAAAGAGAAACATTTTTTAAAGAATAAAAAGTTTTTACACGGTATGCATCAATATAAATGTGTATGGTTATTAATGGATTTTTATGCTGAAGTTTCTTATAGAAGAGAGCAGTATTATTTGGATAATATGCTCTCTTTGATTGGTAATCTTTTGTGTTAAAAGATATAGGTGAGGTGCGATGGATCATTTTTATGTTGTGGAGAAGGATTGATGAGTTTTTTTCGTTGTATTGGCCGTTCTGCCTTATTTATGTTGGATCCAGAGCAAGCACACGGTTTAGCGATTCTCGGGCTGAAAAGTGGATTAAATGGCTGTCAAAAGGTTATCGATAAACGTTTGTGTATAACTGTTGCTGGGCTTGAGTTTGAAAATTTTATTGGTCTTGCTGCGGGGTTTGATAAAAATGCAGAGGTTGTGGATGGTGTTTTTCGTTTAGGATTTGGTTTTACAGAAATTGGGACAGTGACACCAAAGCCTCAGATTGGAAATTCTAAACCACGACTCTTTCGTTTAAAAGAAGATGAAGCAATTATTAATAGAATGGGTTTTAATAATGATGGACATCAAGTTGTTTACAACAGATTGCGCGCGTGTAAAAAAACTGGTGTTGTAGGCGTTAACATTGGAGCCAATAAGGATACGGTTAATAAGATTGGTGATTATACTGTTGGTATTGCTCATTTTTATGATGTTGCTGATTATTTTACGGTTAATATTTCTTCTCCTAATACACCAGGCTTACGTGATTTACAGGCCCGTGACAGTTTGCATCTTTTGTTGAGTGCAATTTCGCAAGTGCGAAATGAGCAAGAGAAAAAGCATGGATTCTCCATTCCCATTTTTTTAAAAATTGCTCCTGATTTATCAGAGAAAGAATTAGATGATGTTGCTGAAGAAATAAAGCTTTCTAATTTTAATGGGCTGATTGTTTCTAACACAACTCTTTCACGCCAGGGGCTTAGCAATAGTCACCTCAGCAATGAAGAGGGAGGGCTTTCTGGACGTCCACTTTTTGAACGTTCTACTATTGTGCTTGCAAAAATGCGTCAAAAGTTAGGGAAGGAGATTGCAATTATCGGTGTTGGCGGTGTAAAGGACGCACAAACTGCTTTGGAAAAAGTAAAAGCTGGTGCAGATTTGATTCAATTATACAGTGGGATGGTTTATGAAGGTCCAGATCTTGTCATAACTATTCTGCAAGAGATTTTGCAGATGATGCAACAAGATGGAGTTGATAACATAAAAAGCTATCGTGATCATAGTCTTGAGCATTGGGCAAAATTTCCTTTGTAAAAAACGCTTTTTTCTTCACAAAAAATTGCGAGATTTTTTTAAAGGGGCTTGCAAACTTTGTTGATTTTCCTTATGTCACATAAGCAAAGGATAAATGCTTACAAAATCGTGAACAGTTATGGTACATTTTCTTTTTATGCGGTTGTAGCTCAGTTGGTTAGAGCGCTGGTTTGTGGCACCAGAGGTCGTAGGTTCAAATCCCACCAACCGTACCAAAAAATTTTATTGGAAATACTGAAAATGGATGTGCAAGACGAACAAACGCTTGCTAAGAGTATTGTATCACCGACTGTAACTGCTTGGGGGTATAATGTTGTACAAAAAACGCATGGCATTCCAAAAAAAACAATAAGGCGCATTGCGCTTCTCCTCTTACCTTAATGCGTTTTCATTATGCATCTTTTACACAAGATTTGCGATGGAAAGATTTTACGGAACAAATCAATTGTTTTGTTTAAAAGATCCGAGCTTCATACACTTTTCAATATGGAAGGGTATTCACAATGTTTGTTGTGATGAAGCAATTGCTATCTCTTGGCATGCCACTGGCTGTTGGGTTTATCTCTCAGATGATGATTTCCTTCACAGAAGCAGCGCTTGTAGCGCATTTAGGCGTGCAAGCCTTGAGTGGTACAATGTTAGCTCTGAGTATATTTAGTTTTGTTATGTTGTTTGGGCTAGGTATTATTACCGCGGTTGCACCAAAACTTGCGGAAAGTTTTCGTAGACAAGATAGATATGCATTAAAGGCATGGTTTGATCAAGGAATAGGGCTTTCCCTTTTGATTGGAACGGTGAGTGCGATCATTTTACTCAACACGAGGAATATTTTGTGTTTTCTCGGCCAAGATGGGACAATTGCCAATATAGCGCAGGAATATAATAGTGGTGCTGCTATAGGAGTGGTGTTTTTTTATCTTTATGTGAATAGCCGGGGATTGCTGTCAGCAATTGGTAATCCACAGCCTTTAACCTGGGTTATGCTTGCAGCTATCATCGTGAATTTTTTTATCTCTTGGCCGCTTATTTTTGGTATAGGTTCTGCGAGCGGATTAGGTGTCTTTGGTGCTGGAGTTGCGAGCAGTTTGATCCGTATTTTAATTGTTATCGCTGCGGCAATAATTTTGTCCCGCAATTCTGCTTTTCATTCTTTTCGCTTTAATTATTTGAGACCAAAGTTAGAGATTTCACGAATAATAAAATTGCTGCGAGTAGGGCTACCCATTGGTATACGTATTCTTATTGCGGAAGGCTTTCCTTCGGTCATTGCATTTATGATTACGGCTTATGGGGTCGAATCTTTGGCTGCACATACGATAGGGATGCGTATCGATATGCTTATTTCTGTGGTGGCTTTGGGAATTTCCAGCGCAGCTGCGACAATAGCAGCGTGGTATAGAGCAGATAGGAATAATATGGCTCTAAAACAGTTGCGTATAAGTGTCACAGTTTTTGCTGTAGCTTATGTCTTATTTTTATCAGTGGTTGTTTATCTCTCTTATGAATTTATCCTTACAACTATCTTTAATATTTCTTCAGAACGCGTTATTGTTTTCTCTTGGGAGTTGCTTCCATTCATCTTATTGTCTTTTGCTTTTGGCACTTTAGGAGCTATGCTCAATGGCATACTTGTGGGTTTGCTTGATACGTTTTGGTCAATAATTGTTGTAGCAATAAGTTATTGGGGGTTAGGCCTATTGGGGGGAGCGCTAATGGCGCATTTTTTTGAATATGACTTTATTGGCTATTGGCTTGGCATGATTGGTGCAAGCTTAATCGTTTCTATCTTTAATTATATGCGCGTGGGTTATTTAATAAAATGCAATCCTATGTTTGGGGTAGAGTGAGTGTTATAAAAGCGCTTGTAAAGCACTAGCTGTGAAGGCATAGCTATTCACCGTCCATAGAGGCTGTTTTACTTCTATGGAGATAACAATATAGGTTACAAAACTTGCTTAATATTGAAAAGAAGTGCCTTTGATTGTAGCCTCAATATTCTTTATTGAATTTTAAAATAATATGGATTTATTAAAATCATTCGGCTTCAATTTAAGAGTAAGTTCGGTAGATTGGAAGAGTTTAATACCTTAAAAAATGACGAGAAAAAATGTGCTTATATTCATACGCCGTTGAGGAGGCATTTAAAAAAGTTGTTGTTTTTATAAGTTATTACAATACAATCAGCGGTGCTGAAGTGCATGCATTTGTTAAAACAATTGCAGTCGCTAACGGTGTTATTTTTGCAAATCCTGTTTATTACAGGTCTTATTCAGAGACTTTGAAGAATGCTCTTGATAATTTAGATTATGGTGCTTTTTGGATAAAGCTTTTGGTCTTCTCTCTCATGACAATACAACCAAAAATGCGCACTGCCCTGTGTATATTTGGTACTAGTTGTGCATATGCTTTATGGACAGGCACTGCAATATCAAGTTGCTTCAGCTAAAGATGGTTTTGCGTTTGAGAATGAAAACCGTACATGGAGACTTAGCAGCGTAAATGTACGGGCTCGCTGCGCACATCTTGTTGATGAAATATATATTTTTAAACAATAAGGGTGGAGGATATGATCAAAAATGATAGGAAATACCGTTATTTAGTCGTTGGTGGTGCAGGACTGTTGGCTTCCGTGTGCCGGTCATTAGGGCTAAATAACGTGATTATTGCAGCGCGTTTTCGTTCTCATCAATCCAAAATCGAGTTATTTCAGATAAGGGCTAAATGTGTATCTTGGAGATTATTATAAGCCATAGGCACAATTTTTAAAAGGGGTACCACTATGGACGTGCTTGAAATATTGCATATTATGGGGGCATTCGCCTGCACATGCATTTTCGTGTAGGTTGAGATTGAGCTTTTGGCCTTCTTACCGAAGCCGCTTGCGTATTGTTTATGTTTTTGGTTCTAATGCAGAGGATAAAATAATCTCTGGATGTGCGCATCACAATAAGATTGATTCCACATCTGTAAAATTAGGTCAGAAAAGGCGATCATATGGCCGGCGGTGATCAATGAGAAAAGTCTTTATGATCATGTGATTTGTGAGAGCCGTATTGAGAAAGAGTTTGCGCAAAATCTCGATAACGACTCTGATGTAAGATTGTTTTTTAAACTGCAAAGAAGTTTTAAAATAGCTACTCCCATTGGCTCTTACACGCCTGATTGGACGTTTTTTTTAGAGCGGGATGGCGAACAAAAGCTTTACTTTGTGCTGGAAACAAAAGGAACGAATAGCGAGTTTGATTTGCGTCTTAAAGAAATGCTGAAGATTAAATGCGGCAAGGCGCATTTTACCGCCCTTGAGACTGGTGTGGCGTTTAACGAGGCACCGGTGATGAGTTGGCGCGATTCTAAGCGGGGGATGGTAGTAGAGAGAGTAGGGGGGCTGTGGTAGGAGTGGGCGGTACGAATGAGGCTGTCTTTAGTTGCGTACCGACAAGCTAATTTTGTGCTTTGCGAAATTCGCCAAGGCTTTTGGACGTACCGCGTTTATCGCGTAATAAAATCTTATGAATATCATGCAGAAGGCGCGCAGAAACGGGTGATTGCGTGTCTAGCTTCCCAATGCCGTAATTAAGTACAGCCACATAATGAGATAGCTCTTCAATATCATCAGTCGTACTGATACTTTTTTTTTATTTTCAAACAATAATAGGTCAGATGGTAACGATTATGTCCTTTTTATCTGAGAAAAGAGTAGCACCGCTTGCGTATATGTACGAGTAAAAGTCAATCAACATTGGTCTGAGGTAAAAACCGCCAATTATTTCTAATACACCTAAGGATTTCATAGCTTGCTCTAACGGTTTATATAAAACCGCCCTTTTAAAAGATGGATTGGGCGGCAAATTTATTGGGATATAGGCTTTATGAATCTCTCGAACTAAGCTTTCTACTATGCAGGTCCTAAGGCGTGATTGCATATATGGTCGTATCTGTTGCTGCGTTGTGTAGGCAGAGATCATAAATTAGGAAAGGAGGGCTGCTCTTTTAATTACAAAGGAAGAATACGGCGCGTAAGTGAAGCAAAATGTATTTTGAGGAGCAGTAAAGGGGTGAGGCATTTGATGTCCAGCGGGTGACGGATTAACTGGAGTATAAGTAGGCATTGCTAGGGCGGAGTTTTTAGTTAAGAATTGCACTTCGTACGCTATAAGCTCTCTGCATCCTTCATATAGGCGTTGGATCATCGCCCAATGCAACGTAAAGGGGCTGTTTTGTCTTTAGCGTTTGTTTGGCTGCTTCTATAGTGCCGCTGGCTCTATCAGCCATTATGGTGATAATTTTCTCGTCCAAAGAATAAATCAATCGATTGCGTAATAGGGTATGTGTGCCTTTTTTGACCGTGTCTTTTTTTAAAAGCAGCTGTTACCTCGTGGCAGGGTTGGGGGTGTTTATATGATCAGCTTGCCAAAGAAATGGAAGCGTTATCGCGATAGCCACCAATAGTAGTCCAGCGATAAAGGTGGCAGCAAACTGCAATGATATAAAAGAACCAAGGACGCCGACCAAAAAGCTTCCGACCGGCGTTCCAGCATAGCCTATCACCCGAAAAGCAGAATTAGCTCGCCCGAGAAGTTGCTTTGGTGTGAGGCGCTGCCTGAAGGCGGTAACACCAATAAACCATAAGCTTGCTCCAATGCCAGCGATAAAGGTGACGCCCCATACGACGACAGCACTTTTTGAAAAGGCTGGAATCAGCAGCAAGACAACCGTTCCTAAACCGTCAGTGAGAACAGCTAGGCGCACCGGTGCATAGCGTATACGCGGCGCAAATAGGGCACCTGCCATTGTTCCAAGTGCGTAGGCTGCAAACATCACGCCATATTGGCTGCTATGTAGGCCCAGATACCGACTGTCGGTAACGAAGAAGATGAATGAGGTTAGGAATGCTCCAAATACCACCGATAGAAAGAATGTGAGTAATGTAAGGGAGGTAAGATGCCGATTTGAAAAAATGAAACGAAAGCCGGCAATGATATAACGGAAAGTGATGTTTTCTTTATCAGGTGTTGGCGATGTCGGAACAGCATGGCGAGCGGTAAAAATCAATGCGATAAAAAGCACGATTAACAGGCCGAGAAATAGCAGTGTGCTATGCGCTAAAATGCTGCTTGTTATGACAGGGGCAAGAAAATAGGAGACCCCGAAATCTAAAAACAAGACAATAGAGTAGAAGGTCATCAATCGCTCTCCCTCCATGATAAGTGGTGGAATCGTCATTATATAAGCTTCGGCAGAAACGACGATGAATCCAGCAATGGTTGCATAGAAGAAAATTTGTTCGGCTGGAGTAATCTGTATCATGAGCAGTATGAACAGGACAATATGCAGTAGCATGAAGATGAAGAGAGCTGAGGTGGCAAGTTTTATTTTGTCGCAGCGATCAAGTAAAACGCCTGCAAGGATGCCGAAAATTGGCCACGCTAATGAGAAGAGACCTTGCGCCCAACTTACTCCGACTACGCCATATCCAGATTGTCTTGCTAATAGCGGGATGGCAGTGCGCAAAGCACCGCTGAGTAAGGCGAGCAGACTAACGGTTAGGCAAAAATAGCGTATGTTCTTGTTGGAAAAAAGCGTGAACATTCTGTTCTCCTTAAGATGCCACACAGGTTTCCACTGTTCCATCAAGTACGGCGGTTGTATTCAGCATGTTTGAGACATAGCCGTCCAAGATATTCCTGTCTTCCTGAGATAGAAGAAAATACATAAGGTTGGAATACCATTGCCAACCACGCTGAGTCAGCTGGAGATTGTTATCACTTTCTGCGATGAGACCTGCATCTATGAGCTGTTGTAGGTTATTGTATACGAAAGAGGGAAGTGCGGTCCAGTCAATTCTTTCTTTTTCGGCATGGCCGTTATAAGGTAGCCGCATACACAAAGCCTTGGAGGCTTGTTGCTCCGCTGATACCCAATTGTAGTATACTTTGGATTTGCCTTTAAGTTGTATGTCGGTAATGTATCCGCTTCGACTGGGATTGGCTCGTGTGACGAGTGAGCTGGGAATCGACAGTGCTGACGCCCCAAAGCCAACGACATAATCGTCATGATAACCATGCAAATATTTGTGATAGCGGAAATAATTAGCTGAACTCGTTTTAGCGAGCGTTAGACGAGTTTTGTTGGCAATTTTGATATAGGAATGCCCATTACACGGCGTATAGCCGCAGCTGCGCATAACGATGTCGCTAAATAAGCGAAGCATCTGTCGATGCTGTAGGCTGGATGGCTTTAGCCCTTTTTGTGCGTAAGACTTATGCAGTTGCGACGTGATAGCCAGATTGTTGATTGCATAGAGGTTGATGGTTTCAGGGTGAAGCTCGCTGGCTTGCTTCAATCGTATAATAGTTCTTCGGCTTGCTGGCTGTGCATGCCATATAGTAGGTCTAAACCGACATGTCCAATTATCTCTTGTGACCAAGCTACGGTATTGTTGATTTGTTCACGTGTTGAGGTGAGGTTAAACAATGATCGGAAACGCTCAATGAAACTCTGTATACCGAAGCTGATCCGGTTAACGCCGATCTCACGGGCAGCATAAAGTTTATCACGTGTGACGCTTTTCGGTTCGCTTTCCAGTGTAAGCTCAGTTAAGGAAGAGAGCTCAAATTCGGCATGCAATACTTTTCCGATGTGGCGGATATTATCTGCAGACAAAAGCGACGGTGTGCCGCCCCCTATATAGATGCTGCGGATGGACCCTTTAAGCGAGCGAATGAAATTTCCTTTGTTTCTGATCTCTGTGGTAAGCGCTGACATATAAGATTCGATTTGCTTAACGTGCTTGTAGGCCCCTTTCTGAAAGGGACAGAAGGAACAGATGGTTTCACAAAAGGGAATATGCAAATAAAGAGAAATGGTACGCGCTTGTGGAATCTGCTGACTCTGCGCTAGCTTATTAAAGTCTAGGTAATTGTAAAATTCATTTGAAATAGTGCGAAATAGCGGATATGTGAAGTTGTAAATCGGCTTGGGTTGATTGAATTTCACAAAAGGATGATCCACGAGTTGCATAGCTTATCTCCCCCAATTTCTTAACTCGCACTATATTATTGACGGGCGACTGGTTATCCAATCGCTCGAGTGTATTACCAAAGATTTTCACGGAACATAATGAATCCTCCTTTTGTAGAAGTTATATGTATTATACATATAACTTGTTATATGAACAGGATAGCTTGTTTAAGAGGCAATGGAAAGATAAAAAATGTCTATTTATAAAAGAACTTTCTCTTGCAGTCTTATGGTCTGATATTGTAATTGGTACCCTGTTTTACGTGGTCGGGCTATGAATGCCTAGAGCGAGAAAAAGCAGGGTATTTTAATGGACGTGCGGGACATCATTGTTATGTTGCTGGGTCTTGGAATTTGCGTCTGGTTATGAAATATCATTAGCGCAAAAAGATGGTTTTAAAGGTAGAGATTTTAATATCTCTGTAAAACTTCGAGAAGAGATAGAATTATCTATTAGAAAACATATAAATGTCCAGTGTGATAATATTATCGAATGACATGACATCATCGCTCTTGCTCGCCATTTTGACATATTACCTAAAATCTCATTGAGATTGTGTCATGTACTGGCAAACGGGGATAGATCGCGTTTTGGTATGACTGCGACGAAGTTACGTGCTGCATTGTCTTTGCTAGAATCCAATAGGATTAGGCTTAATAGGGTGCATTTGCATGGGGGCGTGTGCTCGGTCTGCACAGTATCACGAGATCATAAGTCAAAGTATGTGAAAGCAACTGATACAAAAAAGATTTTACGATGGTGGAAGATCGACGATGAAGGACGTTAGTTCAAAGAAAATTGATATTATTGTGTTTTCATATCCTGATTTTTGGGCTTTTGAGATATAAATAACACACCTCTTAGTGGGCTGGAGATTATCAAATGTTGAATCACGCATGGCGCAATTAGCAAAAAATCCTATCTATTGGATTTGGTATGCTCTACTGGATTCTTAGCTCTAAATATTGTGTGCGAAGTGCAATGTCAAGCGGTAGGAATTGATATAAGTGCAGAGTCGTACCATCCGCTCAGAACAAGGTTGATAGCTCTGTTATGCAGGCGATGGTTAAGTTTTATGTCGGAAATGTTGAGCGTATGACTTATCCTGAAAATACATTTACGCATATTATGGCGGGGTGAGTGTTTGTAAGCACTAGCTGTAAAGGCTACTCACCATCCTAGGGTGTTTACTTCTATGTGGATAACAATAGAGTTACAAAACTTGCTTCATATTAAAAAAGTTTCTTTTCTTTTAATTAAGCATTGCTACAACCAAAAGGAAATTAAATATCTCGTCTTTATTATTCTCGCCAATGTTTGCTTGTATATGATTATTTGAATCGGAATTAGGTTATGTTCCCTATGGTATTTCGCACTGTTTTATATAAGGAGAAGGTTCGACCGATGTATCGCGTGCAGTACCAATTTTCACTATGGTGATAGGATAGCTTGATGGTGATAGGATAGCTTGTTGAGCGTAAAATTCTTTTACCTTGATGAATCTTATAGTATTCTTCAAAAATATCAGTTGATAAATTTTTTTTGTGTCGTTTATGCATGGGCTGATACAATAAAAATAGGACTTAATTGTTTTTAAAGTTGGTATGTTATGGCTGTAAAAAATGTTAAACAAACGAAAAGTAAGAATTTTAAACCTGTCTCTCGTTTTCTCAAAAGTTTACGTGGTGTGAATAATTGGGAACAGGTTTCACAATGGCTTTCTTTTCGTAAGGTAGAGGATATTGAATGTATTACGCCTGATCAAGCAGGAGTTCCACGGGGTAAGATGATGCTTTCTAAAAAATTTACATCGGAAACATCATTGGCATTGCCTTCAGCAGTTTTTATGGCAACAATTTCAGGGGATTATCCTGAAGATGGTCATGGTTTTGAATATCCTAAAGCAGATGGTGATTTACGCCTTGAGCCTGATCTTTCTACGTTAAGCATTGTGCCATGGGAAGATGCTCCTACGGCACAGGTGATTTGTGATCTTGTGTATCAAAATGGTCAGGTTGTGGATTATACACCACGCAATGTTTTACGAACGGTGGTTCATTTTTACACAAAAATGGGTTTAAAACCAGTTGTTTCACCAGAAATTGAGTTTTATTTGGTACAAAAAAATCCCGATCCTGATTACCCTTTAGTTTCACCGGTTGGTCGTTCTGGGCGTTCAATTGGTGGAGGGCAAGGCTATTCAATTGCTGGTGTGAATGAATTTGATGATTTGATTGATGATATTTATCATTTTTCAGAGGCACAAGGATTGGAAATTGATACACTCATTCATGAAGAAGGAGCAGGTCAGTTTGAAATCAATTTACGTCATGGTGATCCTATTGAATTAGCGGATCAAGTTTTTATGTTTAAACGAACAATTCGTGAAGCAGCACTGAAACATAATATGTATGCGACATTTATGGCAAAACCCATTCAGGGGCAGCCAGGTTCTGCGATGCATATTCACCAATCGGTCGTTGATAAGAAAACGGGTATGAACATTTTTACACAGGAGAATGGTGAAGAAAGTGTCTGTTTTCGGCATTTTATTGGTGGATTGCAAAAACATATGCCAGGGGTTCTTGTGATGCTTGCGCCTTACGTGAATTCTTATCGACGTCTTGTACCTGATAATTCGGCTCCTGTTAATTTGCGGTGGGGATATGATAATCGGACGACAGCTTTTCGTGTTCCTCGTTCTGCTCCTCAAGCGCGGCGTGTCGAGAATAGGCTTCCTTCATCAGATGCGAATCCTTATTTAGCTCTTGCAGCTTCTTTAGCGTGTGGTCTCATTGGTTTACAGCAAAAAATTGAGCCAGATGAGCCAACGACAAATAATGTGAATGCTGATAATATTGAGTTACCGCGTGGACTCATTGAGGCAGTTAATTTGTTTGAACAAGATACAGCAATACATGCTATTTTAGGGGATGTGTTTGTCAGTACTTATGCTGCAATCAAACGACAAGAGTTTGAAACTTTTATGGAAGTAATTAGTCCGTGGGAGCGTGAATATCTCCTGCTGAATGTTTAAATTTTATGACAACGATTGATGATAATCCAATTTCTCCAGGAATTTCTTGGTATGAAGATACTTTAAAAGAGCGCCCCTCTTATCCATGTTTTGATGAATACAGACAGTGTGATGTGGTCATTATCGGAGGTGGATTTACGGGACTTTCAGCTGCTTATCATTTAGCCAAAGCTGGAGTGGATGTTGTTTTGTTTGAAGCATCACGTTTTGGTGATGGCGCTTCAGGGCGCAATGGTGGTCAATTAGGAACGGGGCAACGGCAGTGGGTAGAAACATTAGAGAAAAAATATGGTTTTGAGCGCAGTAAGGTTCTGTTTGATTTAGCAGAAGAAGCTAAAAAAGATATTTTATCGTTATGCGCGATGCCTGATTGTCAGTGTGATTTGATAGTAGGACAACTTTCTGTGACCCATAAAAGGCGTGATCTTCTCTCTTATCAACGGCATATTGAGGTGATGCAACGTTACGGTTATCAGGCTCTTACTTTTATGGATAGGGCTGAAACATCTAGGCGACTTGGATCACTTTTTTATTGTGGTGGTATTTATGATGCGGATACCGGCCATATAAATCCCTTAAAATTGGTTGTTGGATTGGCAAAAAAAGCCCAAGATGCTGGTGCTAAGCTTTATGAGAAATCACAAGTAACGACCATAAGGCGCAAGCAAGCCCATTGGAAAGTGATAACAGAAAAAGGCAGTGTAACAGCAGAACATGTTTTACTTGCAACAAATGGGTATAAACTTGGTCTGGAGCGTTTTATTGAAAAAAATATTGTTTCTATTCGCTCTTATATTGGAGCAACGGATCCATTACCAAAGCATAGTTCAATTCTTATAGGGGGGGAATCGGTTGATGATTCCCGTTTTATGGTTCGCTATTTTCGCAAAAGCATTGATAATCGTCTCTTATTTGGTGGTGTAGAAAGTTATGATAATAAGCATCCTCTAAATTTAGATGAACGTATAAAACGGCAAATTGTTGAAATTTATCCTCAATTACATTCTATCAATTTAAGCCATCGGTGGGGAGCAACGGTAGCGATTACAGTTGAGCGCATGCCCTATGTTCGCCAACTTTTCTCAAGGATAACTTATTGTGGTGGTTATTCAGGGCATGGCGTTATGTTGGCTCCTTTCGTGGGAAAATTATACGCAGAATGGTTAACTGGAAAATATGAACGTTTTTCCTATTTCCAAGACTTAAAGATTTCATCTTTTCCGGGGGGACGCGTTTTGCGTTATCCGCTTATATTTTTAGCAATGCGTTGGTTTTCTTTAATGGATCGCCTTTAATGGAAACATTGCTTGAAATGAAGAAAATTAATGGCTTATTTAGTATCTGTCTGCTTTAATGATGAAAGCTTTTATAAGTGATATGGGATTTCATAATCGAATGGAAAATAAACAAGTTCATGGTGCGTAAAATTATTCCAGTTTCTTCCTTTGATTGTATTGTTTTTGGTGGCAATGGTGATCTGGCGTCGCGCAAACTTTTGCCGGCTTTGTATCATTGTCAGTGTGCTGGGCAATTCAATGAGCCAACACGTATTATTGGGGTTTCGCGCACTTCCCTAAGTCGTGAAGAATATCAAAATTTTGTCCGCATTTCTTTAGAAAAACATATCCATCCAAAAGATCTAAATTCAACAGAACTCAATCGTTTTCTTGCACGTTTAAGCTATGTTTCTGTTGATGTTTCCTCGAACCGAGGATGGGAGGATTTAGCCCTCCTTCTGTCACAAGATTCAGCGGATATTCGAGCTTTTTATTTGGCTGTTGGTTCGTCACTTTTTACTGATATTGCGATGAAGTTGGGAAAAAATAATTTGGTGACAGCACAAACACGGATTATCATTGAAAAACCAATTGGTTGCGATGTAAAAACAGCTATTTCACTTAATGATGTATTTGCAAGCGCCTTTAATGA
The DNA here is from genome assembly GCF_042196685.1 of Bartonella sp. AC329YNZD. NCBI lineage: Bacteria > Pseudomonadati > Pseudomonadota > Alphaproteobacteria > Hyphomicrobiales > Bartonellaceae > Bartonella > Bartonella sp. AC329YNZD. The sequence goes on from NZ_JBHIQS010000013.1 coordinate 13,582, forward strand.
AGAGCAGATCTTTCGCATTGATCATTATCTTGGGAAGGAAACTGTTCAAAATTTAATGGCATTGCGGTTTGTTAATACACTTTATGAACCGCTATGGAACTCCAATTATATTGATCATGTTCAAATAACCGTTGCTGAATCTTTAGGGTTAGAGGGGCGTACAGAATACTATGAAAGCACTGGTGCTCTACGCGATATGGTTCAAAACCATATGCTACAGTTACTTTGTTTGGTTGCGATGGAAATACCATTTACCAACAGTGCTAATGCTGTGCGCGATGAAAAACTTAAAGTTTTACATTCTTTGACACCGCTTGATGTCCATAATGTAGGGCAGCATACTGTACGTGGGCAGTATCTTTCTGGTCTATCAAATGGTATATCTGTAGAGTCTTATTTTGATGATCTGGGAAGAGCGAGTGAGAGCGAAACATTTGTTGCGCTTAAGGTTAAGATTGATAACTGGCGCTGGGCCAATACGCCTTTTTATTTACGAACAGGTAAGCGTATGTTCACGCGAATGTCTGAAATTGTTGTCGTTTTTAAACCTATTCCTCATAATATTTTTAATGTGGATTTAGATGAAATTTTTTCTAATCGGCTTGTAATTCGTCTCCAACCTGATGAAGGTGTAAAACAATGGTTGATGATTAAGGATCCAAGTTATGGCGGTATGCGGTTTCGTCACATTCCATTAGACATGAGTTTTGCTTCCACATTTTCTGAACGTAATCCTGATGCTTATGAACGTTTATTAATGGATGTTATTCGTGGAGATCAAACACTGTTTATGCGTCGTGATGAAGTTGAGGCTGCTTGGCGTTGGATTGATCCAATCATTGAGGGATGGGAAACAATAAAACAGCCTGTTCACAGTTATAACGCTGGTTCGTGGGGGCCGTCTGCTTCGATGAGCCTCATAGAACGTGATGGACGTATATGGAACAATTTAGTTTAGAGCAATAAGTATGTATAGAATGAATATTGATCGTTTAGACTTTGAAACCCCTCAGACTTTAGCTTTGGCATTAGCAGATCGAGTAGCCGCAGAGCTTAGTATATCTGTTCTTGAGCGTAATAGAGCAGTTTTAGCGGTGTCTGGTGGTAAAACACCAGAATTGTTTTTTCATTATTTGTCAAAAGCGGATATTGATTGGCAAAAGATCATTATCACTTTGGTCGATGAACGTTTTGTCCCTACACACGATGAACGTTCAAATGAACATATGGTACGGTGTCATTTGTTACAAAATTTTGCAGAAAAAGCACGTTTTGTAGGGCTTTATCATAAAGCAATTACTGCTGAACTTGCTGCTTTTTCAGCGGCGAGTCGTGTTAATACTTTGCCTAAACCCTTTGATGTTGTTGTTTTAGGAATGGGGGAGGATGGACATACGGCTTCTTTTTTTCCTGATGCTGATCGTTTAAAGCAAGCGCTTGATTTACGAACACAAGCACTTGTTTTACCCCTTCATGCTAAGAGTGCTGTTGAACCAAGACTCTCACTAACTTTGCCAGTTATTATGCAATCTCGTTGCATTATTCTCCATTTCGAGGGTCTTCAGAAACGCGATTGTTTTGAGGAAGCTTGTCAAGATGGGGCTGAAACAGAAATGCCTATTCGGGCAATTTTGCGTAATTCCCCTCATCTCGTTCAGGTTTATTGGTCGCCTGCAGAAAATGAAATAAGTGAATCAAAATATGCGACACAAGGTGAATAAAACGTAATCTCTCTCAATGAATGAGGGGAAGAAACAATGAAAGGGGGAGAGAAATATGGCACTTTCCAAGACAATTGCCACAGTTACACGAAGGATTTATGAACGTTCTCGATCAACACGAGAAATTTACTTAGATCGTATTGCAAAAGCACAAGTTCATCGCCCCAAACGGAGTTTTTTAGGATGTGCCAATCAGGCTCATGGCTTTGCTGCTTGTGGTGCAATAGATAAAGAGCGTTTGAAGGGAAATATCGTTGGGAATATTGGCATTATCACGGCATATAATGATATACTTTCAGCACATCAACCTTTTGAAAAATTTCCTCACTTAATTAAAGAGTCGGCCCGTACGGTTGGTGGTGTTGCACAAGTTGCAGGGGGTGTTCCCGCGATGTGCGATGGTGTTACGCAGGGAAATGCGGGGATGGAGCTTTCCCTTTTTTCGCGTGAAGTAATTGCAATGGCAACAGCTATAAGCTTATCACACGATGTCTTTGATGCAGCATTGTATCTTGGGGTGTGTGATAAAATTGTGCCAGGTTTATTGATTGGTGCCCTAACATTTGGTCATTTACCAGGAATTTTTATAGCTGCTGGTCCTATGACAAGTGGTCAAGGTAATGATGAAAAAGCGAAGATACGTCAACTTTACGCCGAAAATAAAATAGATCGTCAAACACTTCTAGCATCAGAAGCACGTTCTTATCATGGACCAGGAACATGTACATTTTATGGAACAGCTAACTCTAATCAGGTGATACTGGAGATGATGGGGCTTCATATGCCGGGAGCTTCTTTTATTAATGCGAATACACCGTTGCGTGATGCTTTAACAAAAGAAGCCACGGAACGTGTACTTGAAATGACAGATCTTGGTGATCATTATAGTCCACTTGGTATGATCATTGATGAGCGTTCTTTTGTGAATGCCATTGTAGGGTTAAATGCAACAGGGGGATCTACCAATCATACGATTCATTTGATTGCTATAGCTGCGGCTTGCGGTATTCAGTTGACATGGCATGATATTGCAGAAATTTCATCCGTTGTGCCTCTTTTAGCGCGAATTTATCCGAATGGTTTGGCTGATATCAATCATTTTTATGCAGCAGGGGGGATAGGATTTATTATCCGCGAGCTTATCGAGGCAGGTTTAGTGCATGAAGATGTTTCTACGGTTTGTGGTCAAGATCTCAATGCTTATGCAATTGAAGTGAAGCTTTCTGCTGATGGACGTGTGGTGCGTGAAGCTGCTCTCAAGGAAAGTGGTGATCATAAGGTGTTAGCAGGATGGAGAAAACCATTCCAGCCTGAAGGGGGTATTCGTGTTTTATCGGGAGATTTGGGAACAGCTATTATAAAAGTTTCCTCTGTTAAACCAGAGTATTGGCAGATTAAAGCACCAGTCTTTGTTTTTAATGATCAAGAAGAACTACAAAAATCTTTTAAATCTGGAGCGTTGCATGATAAAGATTTTATCGCTGTTATTCGCTATCAAGGACCAAAAGCCAATGGTATGCCAGAGCTTCATAAGTTAACGACCATTTTAGGCGTTTTACAAGATCGCGGTCAAAAGGTAGCATTGATAACCGATGGTCGTATGTCAGGGGCATCAGGAAAAATTCCTGCTGCTCTCCATGTGACACCAGAAGCAGTGGATAATGGCCCCATTGCACGTTTGCAGGATGGTGACATTGTTTTCCTTGATGTTCATGGGGGTAAATTAACTCTTTTGGAAGATTTAGCAAAATTTAACGCGCGAACAACCACGCCTCCTGATCTTTCAAAAAATGAACATGGTGTTGGACGCGAACTTTTTCATGTGTTTCGTCAATCCGTTAATCGTGCAGATCAAGGGGCATCTGTTTTTATGACATGACGAATGTAAAAATGGTAAATCATGTGCAATGAAACCATGCAAAATGAATTGTTACAATTCTTAGAATTTTGGTATAGGAAGATTGTGTGATCGCGCAGCGGCTTTGAGTGTATTAACCATAAGCATGGCAATTGTCATTGGTCCAACGCCTCCTGGAACAGGGGTGATCGCAGCAGCTTTTTCTTTTACATTTTCAAAATCGACATCACCAACAAGACGTGTTTTCCCTATACCTTTTTCTGGTGCAGCAACGCGATTAATACCGACATCAATAACAATTGCACCATTTTTCACCCAGTCTTTTTTAATCATTTGTGGGCGGCCTACAGCAGCTACGAGAATATCAGCGCTTCGACACACATCATCAAGGTCACGGGTACGACTATGGGCAATTGTCACAGTGGCATTGGCTGCTGTTAAAAGGGCAGCCATAGGTTTTCCAACAATATTAGAGCGTCCAACAACGACAGCATCAAGTCCAGATAAATCTTGCCCACATTGTTGTTCAATCATCATCATGGCACCAGCTGGTGTGCAGGGAATAATAGCATCTTCAAGTGCATTTGCCGCGAGTTTTCCTACATTAATATAATGAAAACCATCAACATCTTTTTGAAAAGCAATGGCTTGTGTTACGCGGTTTGTATTCATATGAGCAGGGAGAGGCAGCTGTACCAGAATACCATGAATTTTTGGATCAGAGTTTAATGTTGCAATAAGTTGAAGTAGTTCTTTTTCTTGGGTTTCTTTGGAAACGACATGTTTGATTGAAAGAAACCCACATTCTTCGGCTTTTTTATTTTTTGAGGCGACATATACTTGACTTGCGGGATCATCTCCAACAATAATAACGGCGATACTAGGTTGTATATTATAGTGACGGCGGAGCTTTGTTGTTTCGGCCTTAACTTTTACGATAATCTCTTCAGCAAGTTTTTTCCCGTCGATAATATTATTCATTCAGAGATCCTTTCGGTAAGGCTGTTTGTTTTTTTGTAAAGCATTTTCTAATGATACGATAGAGTTTTATAGCAATAACGGTAAGAATGGTTTGATAAGGTTGTGGATTTATAGTTTTAGAAGACTTTTAAATAATTGCTTTATAAAGAAGCAGCAACATTGCTGTTTGAATAAACTTTGGATAAAGAATAAAAATAATGAAGATATAAGGCGAATTATAAGGATATAAAAAATCTTTTAACGATCATTTAATTTTGTATTTAATCTGTTATAGGGGGATAACTGCAGAGGGATGTTGTGCACATCAGAATAATAAAATTTTTGAGCGGAATTTTTATTACAATTATCTTTTTATTTGGAGTGGGGATTCTCGTTTTACCTTATCTTGTCTCTACAGATGCGATTCGTATTCATTTAGCACAGGATTTGAGTGCATGGACGGGTTATAATGTACAACTGCGTGATCCACCGCGGTTACATCTTTTCCCTTATCCTAAAGCATTTCTTTCCGGCGTTACTTTAACATCAAAAATGGATGATGTTACGCCATTATTGGAAGCTGAATCAATAGAAGTTGATCTTTCTTTAATAGATCTTCTTTGGGGGCATGTTTCTTTTTCCGAGACGCGGATTGTGCGTCCTCAATTTGTTATGGAAAAGCCCGTTGAAACAATGGCAGATTTTTTTGATAGATTTTCTCGCTCACAAGGTGCATTAGGATTGGCAATACGCAATGCGCGTGAAATATTAAAAAATAATCCTGAACATCCAGAGCTAGAGCATCTTTTGAAACAACCTTTTGGGAGGATTGTTATTGAAAATGGTGTTCTTGTGTATCACGATAGTTTTTCGGGAGTAGCAGAAAAAATAACAGGATTAAATGCGACTTTAGATTGGGCTGAATCGACTGAGGAAGTACGCTTGCGTGCAGATGCTCGTTGGCGCGGAGAATTTACAAAGTTATCAATTGATGCTTCTCAAGCATTGCTGCTTCTTGCAGGAGGAAAAAGCCAGATTAAGGCAAGTCTCAATTCTGTGCGTGGGGGAATAACGTTTACAGGACAGGCTCGGTTATCTGAATATTATATTTTTGATGGAAAGGTATCGATGCGTTCTCCGGGATGGAATCAGACATTGTCTTGGATTGGTGGGAATCAGTTTTGGGGACATAAATTAAAAATACCCATTGTATGGGAATCTCATTTTTTAGCGCAACCAATGCATATCCAAATGAATAATGTTACCTTTACGATGGGGCAAACTAGTGCGCGTGGGGCTTTAGAACTTGATTTCCAAGATTCTGTACCAAATATTATGGGCTCTTTAGCATTTGATAACTTAGATTCTAGCACTTTGGGCTCAATGTTTTTTTCAAGCAAAAAGAAAAATTCATTTTTTGATATGACAAATTTTGATTGTATTGGGGTGGATGTACGACTTTCTGCACCACAAACTAAAATAGGGAATATTTCACTCACAAATTTAGCTGCTGCAATACAAATAAAAAATGGGCATGGTATTTTTGATCTTGGGCATGCGAATATTTGGGGTGGATCCATTCAAAGTAATATTGAAGTTACGCCAGTTGGACAGAAAGTGCGTATTGGAGGAAATATTTCAGGTGCTTCTATTGATATGCAGGAAGCTCTAGAAGCTTTAGGATTTATTCCATTTATACAAAGCAAAACGAATTTTACTGCAACGATACAGACACTGGCTGATTCTTGGATGGAAGTTTTTACAAAAATGCAGAGTGAATTAACATTAAAGATGTCTTCTGGTCGGCTATTAGGGTATGATTTGAATGAATTACAAACAAGACTTTCAAACAAACAACAATTTCTTTTAACAAATGATGATTCTCTTTCCACAACTTTTGATCACTGGGATATCCAGACAAGCTTTTCAGAAGGTGTGATGAAAGTGACAGAGTCATTGATGCATACAGCAGACTTGAGTTTATCCATTCAGGGAGCTATTGCAACTGCTATTTCTCAAGGGAAGCAGAATGAATTGATACTACAGGCACAATTACGAAAAAATTATAGATCAGACACTTTATGTAAAGATGTTCAATGCCTTGCTAACAGCCTTGCATGGCCTTTTACATTTTCTCTGAGCTCTAAAGGACAAGATCATGGTAATTTTTTAATTACAAAAGCCACTGATACAGATTGAGTATTGTTTTTCGTCTATACAACATTTTATTTTATAATTATAACTCATCCGTTTACAATTTAAAGTTGTTTTTAAACTTAAATAAGAAATTCCACTATCGTAAGATTCTCTCATTTTAAATCTATTCGTGATAAAGTCATAAAAATCGTCCTCTACGTTATAAGCGTGGTTGGTATGTCGATAAATGAGTGAAGAGAGGAAGAACAACGCTTCTTATAAAATCTTTTAAATACAAGAGATTCATAATATTGATGCAAGTCTTAGAAGGTTGCTAGCAATATTTTGTTACACTAAATTTTTAAGGGATGTCGGTCAGTGCTTATTGAATCTCAGAAGAAATACCATAGCCATCTTTGGTAACTGTATGCTTCCCGTCGGCTCCAACAGAACCAATTCCCACTGTAATCAAAATAAAGGCTAAGAGGGTTGTAATCGTAATAATTGTAGCTTTTTTAGCAGACATATCTTTTTCCTCCACGGATGCATCAATGACCCAATTCAAAGATGAACGGTGTATTATCTAAACTTTTATGAAAGCAGAATCACTTAAAGACCGATAGGTTCCTATTATCATCTCATAAAGCTAAAAAAACTCTATAAATTTTTCATATATTATAGTTCTATAGATATATTTTTTTCTTTTTGTTATATATTTTTCTTCATTTTCTCGATGATGATAGTGAGCTTTGGCAAAATTTTTATGCGCATAAATTATAAACTTAAAAGATTATTTATTAGACAGACATTGGCTTTGAATGAAGAAATAAAGATAGAAGGGGCGCAAGCTTTTTATCTTGTGCATGTTTTGCGGATGAAAGAAGGAGCAGAAATTTTACTTTTTAATGGACAGGATGGTGAATGGCTTGCTAAACTTATCATTGTAAAAAAAAAATTTGTTGTGGTTCAGCTTATCCATCAAGAAAGATTACAAACGAGGCATTCTAATCTTATTTATTGCTTTGCTCCACTTAAAAACGCGCGGTTGGATTATATGGTGCAGAAAGCTGTTGAAATGGGGGTATCGATTTTGCAGCCTGTTATAACGCATCATACGCAGGTTACGCGTATCAATATGGCGCGTATGGAAGCCAATGTTATCGAAGCTTCTGAACAGTGTGGCATTTTATCTCTGCCTGAATGCGTATCTGCTCTATCATTAGCAGAACTTTTAGCACAGTGGGATGAGACACAGCCTTTATTCTTTTGTGATGAAGAGCATAAATCGCATAATCCATTACCTTCTTTTAAAAAGCGTGACGTTACAACACCTGGTGTTCTCATTGGACCAGAAGGTGGGTTTAGTGAAGAAGAGCGGAGCTTTTTAAAAAAACATCCTTTTGTGGTTCCAATATCATTAGGTCCGCGTATTTTACGCGCTGACACTGCCGCTGTCGCTGCTTTGGCTCTTCTTAATGCTACCGTGGGGGATTGGGCAATGGATTGAGAAGTCTGTAAAATCATTCTAAACAATTCATTTAAGACGATGATAGGATATGATAAGTTATGGCGCTTGATATAACCGATGAAAGTGAAATTTATAACTTAGATTCCTTGGTTAGCTATTTCCAAGGGGGGTATAAACCAGAAGATGATTGGCGTATTGGTACAGAACATGAAAAATTTCCGTTTTATAGAGATGGTTTTCTTCCTGTTCCTTATGAAGGTGAGAGAGGAATCCGAGCGCTTTTAAAGGGGATGCAAAGCGTTTTAGGATGGGAACCTATTTTAGATGAAGGGAATATTATTGGGCTCGTAGGATCAGGTGATCAGGGGGCTATTTCTTTGGAACCTGGGGGACAATTTGAATTATCGGGTGCACCATTAAAAACAATAGGTCATACTTATAACGAGTTGATGCAGCATTTAGCTCTTCTCAAGAAAATTTCAGAACCATTAGGGATTGGTTTTTTAGGTCTTGGTGCTAGTCCAAAGTGGACTTTGGCTGAAACGCCGAAAATGCCTAAGTCACGTTATCAGATTATGACTGATTATATGCCGAAAGTGGGGCATAATGGTCTTAATATGATGTATCGCACATCAACGGTTCAGGTTAATCTTGATTTTTCATCTGAAAGTGATATGCGGCAAAAAATGCAAGTATCTATGAAGTTACAGTCTATTGCGACCGCATTATTTGCAAGTTCACCTTTTACAGAAGGACGTCCGAATGGCTTTTTATCTTGGCGTTCTGAAATTTGGCGTAATACGGATAATCAGAGGACAGGGGTTCTCCCTTTTATATTTTCTGAGCGCTTTGGTTTTGCTGATTATGTTGAATGGGCCCTTGATGTTCCAATGTATTTTGTTGTTCGTGATGGTCGTTATTATGATTGTACACACATAACGTTTCGTCAGTTTATGAATGGAGCATTAAAAGGACAAGTTGCAAATTCAATTCCAAATATGGGAGATTGGATTAATCACCTATCAACGTTATTTCCTGAAGTCCGCTTAAAAAGATTTTTAGAAATGAGAGGAGCGGATTGTGGTTCTTGGAAGCGTATTTGTGCGTTGTCAGCTTTTTGGGTTGGGCTTCTTTATGATAGAGAAGCACTTAATGAGGCGGAGGCTTTGACAAAAGATTGGTGTTTTGAAGAAGTTTTAGAGTTGCGCCAACGCGTTCCAAAAGAGGGGTTAAAAACTCCTTTTCGTCAAACCATTCTGTTAGAATTAGCTCGTCAAGCCCTTGCTATTGCACGCAAGGGCCTAAAAAATCGCAAACAGTATGATGCGAATGGTTTTGATGAAACAAATTTTCTTAATCCTTTAGAAGAGGTTGTTGCAATGGGGCAAACAGATGCTGAAAAATTGTTGTCCTATTACTATTCTATTTGGAATGAGTCTGTAGAACCTGTATTTTTAGAATGTGCTTATTAAATTTGAGGCAAAGACATTTTGTACTTTTTTAAAAATGCATATCACTGTGGTGGCTCATTCACTCACTTATCTTAGAAAGAATATTTCCCCTTGCTTTCAACATTGTCTCGTAAATGATACAATACAAAGATCTCTTAGTCCCTATTATTTTTATATCCAGATTAATACTGTCACGATATTTCCGTAACCTCAATCTTGTATCTTTATCTTAGAGATGGATCATAAGAGATATATTTAGCTTGTTATCAAATATTTTTATCCACTTGGCTCATCACGCTTATGAATAAGTCTGAAAACAATATTTTTCACTTTTTAATAAAGGAATAAAAATATTATTTGTGTTTAATAATCTTATCCAATATTAAATTATTATCATTCAATATACGATGTTTATATGAATATGAAGTATTTTTTATGTGGAACAAAATACAAAAATTTAGTTGTTGTACAGGCAAGCTGCAAATACTTATTTTGTTTGCTAAACATAGAGTGGGCTGCTTAACTTTTTGTTGCTTCCATTTTTTATTAGCCAGATCTTATAAGGATTCTTATCCCTTTTTTTATCATTATACGATATAATTACGCTGTCATTATGCAGACAATAGCTGTATTTTTAAAACGGGTAAGGAAATTACATGTTATTATTTTCTCTGGACGCATAATTTGTTCTTTTCGGTTAATGGGAGTTGGAGAATCTAGAAATTTTTTTCCATATTCAGCCATCAGATCATGAAAGTCTTCTGCAAGTTTTGCGAGAAAAACATCTTTTTTCAATGAATCAAATGAGTATTGTATTTGATTAGTGAGCAGATCTTCATCTTTGGATTATTTGCCAAACAACAGCAAAACGTCCACAAAAGGCAAGTATTGTGTGATAATGCTTTAAAATATCCAATTGTGGAGGTTCAATTTGTAATTCTATTAAATATTTTTAAAATCATACCTTATCATATTCTACAGATGTAACAGGTTTTGTCTTACTTTGAAAGACTTTTATAACTTCTTTTGCTATTTCCTTTTTTTCACGATATTCTAAGTCTTTATGGTTTTGACTGATAAAGTTCATTGTACGGATTCAAATCGTTCACTTTAGTATATCCAAATGATATTAATACAGCAAACAAAAGTATCAATAGAGAAGATACAACAATAAATGTTATGGTACGCTTCATGAGTAATTTAACTCCTTATCTTCAATAAATAGACCGATATTAAATACGTCTATGATGACGATTGATATCATTTAGTTTTGTTATATCAACAGGATATATGGTATTTTTGTTGGTATTGTGTTTTAGGGTGTGTTGAGTAATGTTTTATATTATTAGTTGTATTGCATTTTATAGGTATTGTGGTTTTCGAAGTCTTCACATTTGAGATTTTTTTGTTATTGAGAGGGCATATTTTCATGTCTATAAAGAGAATTTCGAAAAACAAAAAAGCTTCCATTGAGAGCAGAGAAAGAATGTGTAAAAGGTGTTATCCATAAAATAATTATATTTGAAGTGCTGATCAAAATTGTTGAGAGTGCCGTCCATAAAATTGGCAAGAGTGGCTTGATCTTGTATTTTTCAGAAAAGTTATGAATGTTCGATTATTAATTAACCATTGTTTGGAAAGCTCTTTTCAATTCAAAGAGCAAAAGAGAGTGATAAGGGCATTTAGAGTGATAAGATATGTTGGAGTTATTCAGTATTAAGATGCTATGAGTGCTGTTTATATTTCTCTTTTTAAATTATTTAATGAGAGTATAAATTTAAATAATAGGAAAATAATTTTATTTATTTTCTTTAAACATTTATTAGTAGATAAAAAATTCTCTTTTAATCTATAAATTGAAAAATAATGGTTTTGTAAAAACCTTGTAAGTTTTATACTTTAACTTTCAAATATCATGCATTGATTTTGAGGTATGTATGTTATTTACATCAATCATAAACAATAGTGGATATAGACTGGGCATAGACAATGACATTTAATTTTTTTATCAATTTATTTCTATTTGTTATTTTTTTATTGTGGATTGCTCAGAGTAAGAGAATGCAATGGAGTCTTTCACTCCGTGTTATGCTAGGGCTTATCCTTGGCTTGATTTTTGGTAGTATTTTACAGTTTGTTTATGGAGAGGGTGAAGGCACTTTATTGAAATCCGTTGAATGGTTTAACATTGTTGGTGAAGGCTATATTTTATTGTTACAAATGATTGTTATGCCACTGGTTTTTGTCTCTATCGTTTCAGCGGTTGCTCATTTACATTCTGTTTATGCTGTTGGAAAGATGAGTATAATAACAATTTCAATATTGCTTTTTACAACGGCTCTTTCAGCATTGGTTGGCGTGCTTGTGGTTAATTTCTTTGGATTAACAGCAAATGGTTTGGTGCATGAAGGGCAAAATGTTTCTGCTATTCTTGAAGGTCATATTTCTCAACTTGGAGATATGAATATACCAAAGATGATTTTGTCTATGATTCCTAAAAATCCATTTGCTGAATTGAGTGGAGCTAAACGTACGTCAATTATCAGTGTTGTGATTTTTGCGTCATTTTTAGGTGCAGCGGTTCTTCTTTTAAAGAAAGATGAGCCAGAAAAAGGAGAAAACGCGCTTTTATTTATTCAAGTGGCACAAGCTTGGATTATGCGGTTGGTCCGTATAGTGATTGCTTTGACGCCTTATGGTATTTTTGCTCTTATGACGAAAGTAGGAGCGATATCACGTATTTCAGATATTTTAAATTTACTGGTTTTTATTATTGCCTCTTATGTCGGTATTATCTTAATTTTTGGTATTCATGGTGTACTGCTTGGCATTTCTGGGATTAATCCCTTTCGTTTTTTCAAAAAGGTTTTACCGGTTTTAACATTTGCTTTTAGCAGTCGTTCAAGTGCTGCAAGTATTCCTTTGAATATTGAAGCGCAAACGCAGTGGATAGGAGTTCCGCAATCCATTGCGAGTTTTGCAGCTTCTTTTGGGGCAACAATTGGACAAAATGGTTGTGCCGGTCTTTATCCAGCGATGCTTGCGACCATGATTGCACCCTCTATGGGTATTAATCCTCTTGATCCTACTTGGATTGCTACGCTTGTTGGGATTGTAACGTTGAGTTCTATTGGTGTTGCTGGTGTGGGGGGAGGGGCTATCTTTGCTGCATTGATTGTTTTACCAATTATGGGATTTCCTGTTACTTTGGTTGCTGTACTCATCTCTATTGAACCGCTAATTGATATGGGACGTACTGCTCTAAACGTGAGCGATTCAATGGTAGCTGGAACAATTACCAGTCAAATGTTACGAACAACGGATAAAAGTATTTTAAAAAAATGATTTTAGGTTATGTTTTTTTAGATTGTAAAACATCTGTAAGAGATATTTGCGCTGAACCAGGTTGTAGGGGTTTTTGTTGATTGGGATGAGGGGCCCAACCAGAGAGCCAGATGAAAGAAAAATGTGCACGAATACGTCCATCAGGATCACTAAATCGTTGTGCATAGATTTCAGCTGCGCGGAGAAAAAAACGTTTGGATACAGGGCGTCGTGAACGATTTATGTGTGCATTTTGCATTCCCATAGCTTTAAGATCGTGCATAAGATCAAACATTGTATTATAACGTATTGTGATATCTTCAACGTCTGCTACAGGAAGGGCAAAGCCAACACGCTGTAAAAGAGCGCCTGCATCACGAATGTCGGCAAAAGGGTAGACCCTAGGGCTTGCTCCATCATAAATTTCACTTTCAGCTTGCAGCAGGCTTTCGCGCAATTCTCTTAATGTACCAGCTCCTGCCATAACAGCAAGAAATAAGCCATCTGGTTTAAGAGTATTTTTTATCTGGCTTAGAACACCAGGGGTATCATTGGTCAATTGTAATGAAAGAAGTGAAACAATAAGGTCACAGTAACTTTGAGGTAAATCAAGAAATTCTCGATGACGTAAATGAAATTTTTTATCATGGCTTTGATAAAGCGTATCGGTTTCAATACGTTCTATGGAACAAACTTTTCCAGACTTCATTAAAGCTTGCGCAGCAAGGTCTGTATGGCTGTGTAAATCGAGAGCTAATGTAAAGAGGCGATCAACAGTACTAAGACGTTTATAGAGATCTTCTGCTGTGTGAGAGAGTAAAAAGTCATATCCTTTTTTTGCTTTTTGGAAAGCGCGTTTGCGGAATTGTTCAATGCGGTTATGATCAAAAATTAAAGGATGCGACATATTGTAGAACACTTTCTCTCTATGAAAGAATATATTTTGAAAAGGTTCATTATTTGTGCAAGCTCTGTCAAGTTTATAATATGAAAGAAAATAAATTTATAGAAGGTAAGAGTTTTTAAAGGAATTAAAATTATAAATTGAGGAAATACAAAGGAACTTTTGTTCTACGGGGAACTTGTAAAAGCCTAGATTTATAATGTTGTACTTTCGAGAAGCGGCGTTAAATAGCAACGATATACTAAGTAAATGCATTGAACGCTTGAAAACAATGCTTTATCCTCCAATTTGTCCTGGATGTAAGCAAAATGTTTCTACTTATGGTACGATTTGCTCCGAATGTTGGAAAGAACTTCAATTTATCACAAAACCTTATTGTCCTGTTATGGGGACTCCTTTTGTTTGTGATATGGGGGAGGGGTTTCTCAGTGGTGAAGCACTTCGTAATTCTTATCCTTTTTCACGTGTTCGCTCGGTCATTGTTCATAAGGGGCTTGCACGAACTTTAGTAACGCGTTTAAAATATGGTGATCATATAGAATTGGCATCATTTATGGCCAAGTGGATGATGTTTGCTGGACGCGAGGTTATTGATGATTGTGATGTTATTATCCCCATTCCATTGCATTTTCGTCGTTTTTGGGAGAGGCGTTATAATCAATCTGCTGAGCTTGCACGTTATATTGCAGAATCACAAAAAAAGCTTTTAAAACCGGGGTGGCTTGTTCGTTGTCGGCATACCCGTCCGCAGGTTAGTCTTTCTTCAAGAGAGAGAAAACTTAACGTAAAAAATGCTTTTAAGGTTTCGCATAAGGTTAAAAAATACCTTAAAGGATGTTCTGTTTTACTGATTGATGATGTTTTTACAACGGGTGCAACAGTTACGGCAGCAGCCTCTGCATTAAAAGATGCAGGTGCACGACAGGTTGATGTGCTAACATTTTCGCGTGTCCTCAAAGAAGATTCTATTTATCCCTCTTCTTAAGAGAAACTTGAAGTGAATATTATAAAAAATATTGGAGGAAACTATTATGAAAGAGATAATAATTTATACACGTCCCGGTTGTCCTTATTGCATAAAAGCTCGTGATTTACTTGATAAAAAAGGCGTAAAATATACAGATATTGATGCTTCTACATCCCGTCGCCAAGAAATGGTACAGCGCGCAAATGGACGTAATACATTTCCGCAAATTTTTATAGGTGATTATCACGTGGGCGGTTGTGATGATCTTTATGCTTTAGAGGCTGAGGGAAAGCTCAATTCTTTATTACAAGGCATACAATAGTTGTAAATGAGATATTCTTAAGACCGTTTTGCGAGAAGGAGGTAGTTAACGTCCATGTCTTTTGAGCGATTCCAGCTGTCGTTTAATGGGTTATAAGTAATACCTATCTCATCAATGACAGCTAGAGCATTTTGTGATAAGAAATTTTTAAGTTCTAGAGGTTTTAGGAATTTTTTATAATCATGTGTTCCTTTAGGAAGCCAACGTAGGATATATTCAGCGCCTACAATAGCAAGCCCCCATGCTTTCCATGTACGGTTGAGTGTCGAGACAAACATCAACCCTTGTGGTTTCAGCATTTTTGCTGTAGCTTCTATGAAGAGATTAACGTCAGCGACATGTTCAACAACTTCCATATTAAGGATGATATCAAATTTCTCTCCTTCGTTGGCGAGTGCTTCTGCCGTAGTGGTACGGTAATCAATTAAAAGATCATTTTGGGTTGCATGAATTTTTGCGACTTCAATATTCGTTTGTGAAGCATCAACGCCTACGACCATAGCGCCAAGACGTGCCATTGGTTCACATAACAAGCCTCCTCCACAGCCAATATCAAGAATTTTCAAATTCTCAAAGGGTGTAAGTGAAACAGGGTCACGATTAAACTCTAAACAGATTTTTTCTCTGATGTAAGCAAGGCGTGTTGGGTTAAATTGGTGAAGAGGTCGAAATTTTCCTTGTGGATTCCACCATTCTGTAGCAATACGTGAAAAGTGATCAATTTCACTTTGATCAATAGTTGTCCGCATTTTATCTATCATTTTGCTTTCCTTTTATTTTTTAATGATCACGTCAAGTTTTTTTATAAAAAGTCAAGAGAAATTAATATAATCATAATGAAACTTGCACAAATGATAGATATTCGCTATGTCGAGTAAATGATTAGTTGATAGAACATCTTATTCTCGTTACCGTTTGAGATAAGAGATGTAAAGATAGAGTATTATTAATGGCGCGCATTGTCATGAAATTTGGTGGAACATCTGTAGCAAACATTGAATGTATTCATAATGTTGCAAGGCATGTCAAAAGAGAGGTTGATGCAGGTAATGAGGTTGCCGTTGTCGTATCTGCGATGGCTGGTAAAACCAATGAACTTGTTCAGTGGACGTGTGATGCTTCGCCTATACATAGAGATGTTCGTGAATATGATGTTGTGGTTGCTGCTGGTGAACAGGTTACTTCTGGTTTGTTGGCTTTAACACTTCAAACAATGGGCGTGAATGCACGTTCATGGCTTGGTTGGCAAATTCCTATTCATACAGACAATGCGCATGGCCGTGCACGTATTACTGATATTGACGGATCTTTTTTAATAGAGCGTTTTCAGGAAGGTCAGGTTGCTGTTATTGCTGGTTTTCAGGGGGTAACTCCGGATAATCGAATTTCTACCTTAGGACGTGGGGGATCAGATACAAGTGCTGTTGCTATAGCAGCGGCTGTACAAGCTGATCGCTGTGATATTTATACGGATGTGGATGGTGTTTATACAACGGATCCACGTATAGAACCGAAAGCGCGTCGTTTACCAAAGGTAGCTTTTGAAGAGATGCTGGAAATGGCTTCTCTTGGTGCAAAAGTTTTACAGGTTCGTTCTGTTGAATTGGCAATGGTTCATAAGGTTCGTACCTTTGTGCGTTCAAGTTTTGAGGATCCTGATGCTTTAGGCATGGAGGATCCAATGAGTTCTTCTGGAACACTTATTTGCGATGAGGATGAAATTGTGGAACAACAAAATGTTACTGGTATTGCTTTTGCTAAGGATGAAGCACAAATTTCCCTTCGTCGGCTTGCCGATCGTCCAGGGATTTCGGCAGCAATTTTTGGCCCCTTGGCTGAAGAGCGCATTAATGTTGATATGATTGTGCAAAATATTTCTGAAGATGGCTCAAAAACTGATATGACTTTTACGGTACCATCAGCAGATGTAGAAAAAGCTGTTGCACTTCTTGAGAAAAATCGTAAAGAAATTGGATTTGATGTTCTCCAATTTGAAAGCGATCTTGCCAAGGTATCTGTGATTGGTATTGGAATGCGCAGCCATGCAGGTGTTGCTGCTACAGCTTTTAAGGCTTTGGCTGAAAAGGGTATTAATATTCAAGCAATCACCACCTCAGAAATTAAAATTTCTATTTTGATTGATAGTGCTTACACTGAACTTGCGGTTAGAACATTACATGCTGTTTATGCTCTTGATAAGGGGTGAGCATTTTTTAGCTCCAATAAAGTTTCAATAACGTAAAGCTTTAATATATATTAATAATTTTTATTAAGGATAACTTATATTTTGAACTTAAATGAGAACTATTCAATACAGCAAAATGCTCTCATTTTAAACTTATTCGTGATCTTGAAAACGGGAAGACAGTTTAACACTGGGAGACTATGAAGTTGTAAAGGTAAAAATCAATACTCATCTTTACGCTTATAAAGGAGAAAGTGAGCCGCACTAAGGCTATTTTCAGTTTCCAATATTGTGCAACTTTTGCTTTGAAATAAGGAAACCTTCCGGTATTTTGCTTTCTTACCCGAGTGATAAGACGACAAATGATCCTTAAAAATATATTTGCTCAAAAAATAATATGTTTTTTAAAGAAGGCTAGGATTAAAGCTGTTGATAATACTGACAATAAAGTCAGTAACGAAAAGATGGATTTGTTGGAAAAATGAGCTACGGGATTACTTAACTAATTATTGGGTCTGCTTGCTATGTTGACGTTATAAGTGATAGGTGAGGTTGGAAGAACTGTTGTGGCTATAAAGGGCAGTAAAAAACTTATATTATTTCAATAAATTAACGTCTATATACTTTATTATAAAAACAGAAGCTTGTAAGAATTGTGATGATGGAGTTAAGGTGTTTGAAACAACTCTCTATGATTTTTATACACACAGTTATGGTGAGAAAGTTATTTTGTGTTGATTAACTCAATATACCTTATTCATGTGCATTGAGTAGCCAAGATCTTAATGATAGCTTCAAATGAAGATATATTATTTACATTACTATTAATTATTGTTTCTTATTTTTTCGTTATAATTAAATATAACATATTGATTTATAATAGGAATTCATTGTTTCTTCATAGTGGATAATAGCTTTGACGAAAGATCGCTTCTCCTATCACAAATCCCTTTATATTAAATCAATTAAAATTATTTCTGTATACGCTACAAGT
This sequence comes from Bartonella sp. AC329YNZD, assembly GCF_042196685.1. Classification (NCBI taxonomy): domain Bacteria; kingdom Pseudomonadati; phylum Pseudomonadota; class Alphaproteobacteria; order Hyphomicrobiales; family Bartonellaceae; genus Bartonella; species Bartonella sp. AC329YNZD. Next base: position 31,872 of record NZ_JBHIQS010000013.1, read on the forward strand.
GGGACTGGTATGTGAGTAAACTTTATTGAAGAAAGGAGTAAAAACGTCTCTTACGAATTCTCTCAAGTGTCAAAAGTTGTTGCAACATGAGAGGTTGGCAAATAATATGATGATGTCAGTTTACATCTTCATAGATGTAAAGATGAGGTAAAACAACGGCTTTTACGTTCAATATTGTCCAAATCCAACAAATGAATAGAATCACTTTTTAAAAAGCTCGTATAAAAGTCTATTTTTAATTAGTTTATTGGGAACTATGAGCAACGTCTTTATTGCGCTTAATATAAATAAATCCATATCCTAGACCGATAAGAGCAGATAAACCAGAGCCACAAAGTACTCCAATTTTTGCAGCATCAAGAAGGATAATATTTTTAAAAGCAAGCATTGAAACAAAGATAGACATTGTAAAGCCAATTCCTGCTAAAAAACCAATGAGTAAAATACCTGTCCATGTCATATGAGGAGGGAGGCGGCATAGACCTGATTTTACAGCTAGATAACTGGCAGTGATAATGCCAAGCGGCTTACCGATGAAAAGCCCAATAACAACACCAAGAACAATCAAGAATGATTTATCGGAAGAAAGGTCAAAGTTTGCAAAACTTACTCCTGCATTTGCAAAGGCAAAAATCGGCATTACACCGTATGCAACCCATGGATGCAATGCTTTCTGAACACGGGTTACTGGAGCAATTATGGCACGCTGTCCTTTGCGCATTTTTTTCAATGCGGTTGAAATATGATGGAGATCTGTTTTAATATTTTTTTCTTGAAGAATTTGCATAGCATTGCTGAGCGTGGTGAGTGGCGCTACAAGAGTCCGAGTAGGAAAAACGGGAGTCATCATCCCTAAAATTACACCAGCAAGTGATGGATGAACGCCTGTTACCATTAAACCCCACCAGATGATTGCACCAGGTAAAATGTAAAGCCATGCTGATGCAAGCCCAATCCATTGAAAGAATAGCACTAGAGCAATACCTGCTCCTGCAATCATTAAACCACTAAGATCAATGTTTGTTGAGTAGAAAAAAGCAATAATAAGAACAGCTATAATATCATCAATAATCGCGAGTGATAGAAGAATGATATGAAGATTAGAAGGAATTTTTTTTCCAAGAAGAGCAAGAATACCGAGAGCAAAGGCAATATCTGTTGCTGTTGGTACGGCCCAACCATGTATATGCCCATCATTAAAGTTGAAGATAAAATAAATAATTGCAGGGAAACAAACACCCCCTATTGCAGCAACAATTGGTAAGATTGCTTGTTTAAAATCGGCAAGAGCACCTTCATGAATCTCGCGTCGGATTTCCATTCCAGCAACGAGAAAAAAAATAGTCATAAGAGCATCATTAACCCAAAAATGCAAATCCCATGAAAGAGTGAAATGCCCCAAATTAAAACCAAGAGGTGTATGCCAAAAAGATTCATAGAGATCAGCATATTTAGAATTGGCAAAAATGAGTGCAGAAGCAGCAGCTAATAAAAGAACAATACCACTAAGAGCTTCAATATGGAGAAAACGCTCGATAGCAGAAAGCGCTTGATTGGTGACACGAGAAGCGCGATTAGGCAAGCGATTTGAAGATAAATCAGACATGAACAACTCCAAGTATCGACAATTTTATAATTCTATATTCTCTTATGTAAATGACTCTATGTGAAGCCTTCTGTATCATATAAAAGCAAAAAGAGGAATAAAGTTCTTAATTTATAGACAAGATCATCATGTTTAAAGCACAAAATGTTCAAGGCGATGCTTCATTTTTAATAGTGAGATCTACTTTGCTTAAAGCCTTGGATAGATCATTTTGTAAAGCAGATTCGAGATCAATTATTGTGAGCCCTTTATTATCTTTTGCTTTAATTTTAACGCTCAATGTTTGCGGATTTTTAGCAAATTCACCTAAGGATTTTGAAATTTTTTCTGCTTCGTCATGATTTTTTAACAGAATGTTAGGGGTCTGCGTCATCATTAGATAGAAATCGTCATAGAGTTCCTTTTTAAGATCATGTTTGCTGTCATTAAGAGTTTGCGCAAGATAAGAAAAAAGCTTATCAATGAAACCTGCATCCTTATATTGTAGATCAATTTCATTGATGCCAAGGTCTTGAGAAGCAGCAATCATTACATTTTTCTGACCAGAAAAAAGCTTTTCATCAACATCAATAACCTTGGCTGATATGTACCCAGATCCAACGTCTTTCATATCGAAAGACATTGCATCAAGAAAGAGCATACGTTTTTTTTCATCATAAGAAATATCAATTTTTCCTGAAATGTTAAAGTGCTCAAAGTTCAAATTTTTGAAGAGTTCTAAGTCTTTTTCATTCATGTTTTTAGGTAAAACGGAAAGGTTATTGAGGGAAAGAAAAAGTTTTTTAGGGATAGGTTGTTTCCACAAGCTTGGTTTGAATTGGAATGATTCGAGTGTTGCTTTCAACTGTGGTATATCAACGGTGACGTTATCAACTTTGGCATCGGCTGAGGTAATGGCGAGCAATATGTTTAGAAGTAGACCATTTTGTGCTATTTTTTCAGCGGTTTTATTATTCTCTTTTTTTGCATTAAGATAAGCTTTGATCAATTTTTCAGGAGTTTGTTCAAATGGCTTCATCTTTAAACCAGATGTTTTAAACTGTTGGAGAAAGAAAGAGCTGTTTTTTTCTGCTTCTTCAAAAATATCAACGCTTATATTATTCAGAGCAATGGGACCAGTAACGGTTTTACCTTGATTGAGAGTATTGTTTTTTCCAAAGATGATAGAATAGGCGTAGTTGATGTCGATATCATGGGCTTTTATTGTATCACTTTTAGCCATAATCTGCATCTGTTTGGCACCATTGACTGCAACTGTTTTAAGATCCATACTTTTGATACTAACTGAACGGATATGGCCATTTCTAAAATCAGAAAGCTGGAAATTATTGACTTCAACCGTTTCTATTTGCTTATTTTTATTTTCTATAGAAAGTTGTATATTGGGAGCAATAATTGAGGAAAGCTCAATACGCATCATTGTTTGTAAAAGACGTGATGTTATCGTTCTATCTTTTTCTTTTAAAGATACACTTCGAAGAGAAATTTGGGGAATTTGCACATGAATATTATTATGCTTTAAATCAACATTATAGAGTGTGAAAGTTCCAGGAATAAAGGAAAGAGGAGGACGGGCAGAAATGGCACCAATTTTAAGTGATGTACCGGCTGGAACGGGTAATGTAACATTTTTCAAATTGACTTTACCTAAGATGCTCACTTCAGATGTTTCTGCTTTTATGGCGTGACGGGTTATCTCTTTCCTTACAAAATTGTCAAGATAGGGTTTTGCGATATAAAATCCACCAACCATTATAATTGCCAAGATAGCAACAAATCCAATAATGCAAGTAAGCCAATATCTTAGGTGACTTTGATACCCACTATTAAGATTGACCATTTTTTCTTCTTTCATTTTTATCACTCATTAAATTGAGAGTGAAGATAAACTCTTTTTAAGCAACGACAAAGGTTAAAATATAGCGTGTACCAGTTTCAACAGTCATTTATGCCCTATATTAGAGGTATTCTTATCTTTTTAGCAATATAGCTTTATCAAATTTTATCAAATTTCTTTGGATTCAGCACTTTATAGAAAACCACACATAATAAAGAGAGGTAAGTTTATGCACATCATAATTTTTATCACTTTAAATTATCTTAAAATATTCCTATGTCTGCTTTTATCTTGCTGCTGTTTATAGGAATATTTAAAACATCAAAGATATGTTTTTATTCATTATAATTTAATGGGGAGAGGTGAGTGTTATGACAGAAAATCAAATAATGACCTTTTTGATCATTGGTCTCATGATGGTTGTTTTTATTTGGGATCGATTTCGTTATGATCTCGTCGCTATTTGTACATTGTTAATAGCTTGTGCTCTTGGTCTTGTTAGTCCGAAGGAGGCTTTTAGCGGTTTTAGTAATGATATCGTTATTATCGTGGGGAGTGTGTTTGTTGTCAGTACTGCTGTATCTCGCTCTGGTATAATGGAATTTATTATTCAACGAATATGGCCAGAGGTGAAATCGGTGCGTCTTCAATTAGCTTTTTTGGTTATTTCTGTTGTCGTGTTATCAATGTTCGTTAAAAACATTGGTGCTTTGGCTATTATGCTTCCGATAGCTTTTCAGTTTGCTCGTCGTTCTCAGGTTTCTCCTTCTGTCTTTTTGATGCCCATGGCCTTTGGTTCTTTATTGGGGGGGCTTATGACACAGATAGGAACATCTCCCAATGTTGTTATTTCAGCGATGCAAGAACGCTTAGCAGGAACACCTTTTACAATGTTTGATTTTACACCAGTTGGTGCGGTTATTGCGACGGCTGGTGTTTTATATTTGGTCTTGTTTTATTGGCTTTTGCCTGTGCGTGTACGTTCAGGTGTATCATTTGATGATGCCATTGATATTCGTAATTATGTTGCAGAGGTGCATGTCCCAATAAATTCACCGATTGTGGGGAAAAATATTGTTGATTTGGTTAAGCCATCAAGTGGTGATGTTATGGTGATTCAAATCATCAGAAACAAAGTATCTATTTCACCATTACCAGATTTTGTTTTGTCTGAAAATGATATTATTTTGCTGGAAGGATCACATACAGGGTTAGATAGCGTGATGAACTCTGCTCGTTTAGAGTTTTCTAAAGGGCGAACTATTGCTGCAGGTGATAAGGACAGTGACATTGATATTATTGAAGCAGTTATCACCCATAATTCACCTCTTATTGGTATTAGTGCGAAAGAGTTTTCCCTATTTGATCGCTATAACGTAAATTTTCTTGCGTTAAGTCGTCAACATGAAAGGGTGCGGGGAAGACTTGATGATATTATCTTTCATCTTGGAGATGTGATTGTTTTGCAAGGACAGGATGCAGTTATTCCAAATTTGTTAAGGGAATTGAAATGCTTGCCCCTAGCAAAACGAAATATTGTATTTGGAAATTTACGACATGGTTTTATATCTTTGGCTATTTTATTTATAGCAATTATTTTTACAGCTTTTCATATTGTTCCAGTTGCTTTTTCTTTCTTTTCTGCTGCTGCTGCAATGGTTATCTTTCGCGTTTTGCCAGCGCGTGATCTGTATCAGGCATTAGATGGTCCAATATTAGTATTATTAGCGGCTCTTATTCCAGTGAGTGAAGCGTTAGAGAAAACAGGATGTACGGATCTTATTGGTCAATGGTTGAGCCAATTGGCAATATTTTTCCCGCCATCTGGTGCCTTAGCACTTATGTTGGTGACAGCCATGTTGGTCACGCCATTTTTGAATAATGCAGCAACGGTGATGATGGTAGCACCAATCGCGTCAAGTTTTGCTCATTCTCTTCATTATAAGCCTGAAGCTTTTTTAATGGCTGTTGCAATTGGTGCAGGTTGTGAGTTCCTTACACCTATCGGACATCAAAGCAATATGCTCGTGATGGCGCCAGGAGGATACCGTTTCAGTGATTATCCACGTTTGGGGGCTCCTTTGGCGGTGTTGATCGTTATTATTGCTGTTCCAATGCTTATGTGGGTTTGGCCATTACAATAAGATATTTTCAGAAGCTTTGAGTATCCATTACAAAAGGTTATTAATTGTATAAAGATAAATTGAAGGGATACACTTTCTTTGGCAAAATTTTATGAAAACTGCGCATTGATCATTCAGAACGTCTTTCAAATATAGTTGATAAATTAGGTTTATCTGTGTCATTTTTATCTTCTGTAGAAATTGGTAGAAAATCTGTTCTAGTAGGCATGGAAGAGAAAATCATAGAACTCTATGCTTTAGATCAAGAAAAAGCTTCTCTGTTAAAAAGAAGCCTATCTTTGTCGAAAGAATTTTACAATAAAACCTTCTAATCCGTTGCAACATGAAACTGTTGTTGCATTTATGCTACTTTTAGATGTCTTATTTTAAGGGGCGTTAGCAGATTTCAAAGAAATGTTAAAAACACTCCATGAAGTATGCTTTTTGTAGAGGCTATTGCAAAATTCTATTCCCCAACTTTTATTTACGCATCCTTCATATTAAAAAAGATATATAAATACAGTAAGCTAGATGAATAAAGAATGGTATTAAAATCCTATAGTCGAATACAATACAATGATTGTGTTAAAGACTTTAAAAGATATCTTTCATATAATAGAGAGGGAAGGGTTCTGAAGATGGTAGGCAATCATGGATAATATTAAAGCAGTGATTTTTTTATAAGATTCAAAAGTTGTGATGTAAGCTTAAAGAACATTTACATCGTTTTTGACTAAGACAGTTGCAAAAATCCAATTGATTTGGTTACATGTCAATTTGAAATAAATAAATCAGTAATTTAAAGATTTTAGTTGATTTAGGCTACCATCTTTGTCCATTTATGCGTAAAAGCGCAGAGAGTAAATTTTTACAAGGTATGATATATGTCGTATGATAGTTTTATTGCTGAAGTTAATGCTGAATTTCGTCAGGAAAAGGTGCTTGCTTTTTGGAGACGTTATGGTTTTTCAATTATTGGAGCAGTCCTTCTTTTCATCATCATGATAATTATTTATCAAATTTATCATCATGCACAAATAAAGAAAGCCAGCCATATTGGTGACGCATTTATAAAAAGCCTTAATTTTGCGGATACACGTCATTTTGATAAAGCGATAAAGCAATTGGAGAATGTTAAAGACTCTAACTTTGGAGGATATCCTTTTCTTGCTCGTTTGCGGGAGGCTTCTTTACTCATGGAGCAAGGTGATATGATTAAATCAGTGGAGATCTTTGATTCTGTTGCATCGGATGGGAAAGCACCGCAGATTTTGCGGAAAGTTGCAAAAATTCGAGCAGCCTATATTTTAGTTGATACAGGAACTTTGGATGATGTCAAAAAGCGCGTCAAAGAGATGGCAAGTGATGTCGATCCTATGCGTATGTCGGCAAGAGAAGCTTTGGGTTTAGCTGCTTACAAAGCGGATAAAATGGATGAAGCGGTTTATTATTTTAAGAAAATTTCTAAAGAAGGTACTTTGGGGTCAAAAATAACAGATCGGGCTCGAATGATGCTTGAGCTTATGCAGGCCGAGGGCAAGACAAATAAGGAATAAATTGATGAGCCTTACCATTGCTATTGTTGGTCGTCCCAATGTTGGGAAATCAACACTTTTTAATCGTTTGGTTGGGCAAAGGTTGGCTTTGGTTGATGATAAGCCAGGTGTAACACGTGATCGGCGTATGCATGCGGCAAAACTTCAAGATCTACGTTTTGATGTGATTGATACGGCTGGGCTGGAAGAAGCAGGTGATCATACACTTGAGGGGCGTATGCGTTCTCATACAAAAGTTGCAATTGATGAAGCTGATCTTATTTTATTCGTATTTGATGCAAAGAGTGGAATAACACCAAGTGATTTAAACTTTGCTTCATTGGTTCGCAAATCAGGAAAACCAATTGTCCTTGTTGCCAATAAGTCTGAGTCAAGAGCGGCAACGGGAGGAGAGTATGAGGCGTGGTCATTAGGTTTGGGGGAGCCGTGCCCAATATCGGCTGAACATGGTTTGGGACTTAGTGATCTTCGTGATGCAATTATAGAGGCTGTTGGGGCAGAACGCGCTTTTGACAACAACAAAGAGGAAGATATTACGATACAGCCTGCATCTGTTGGTGATGATATAAACAATTTGGAAGAAGAGGGGCTTATGTACGATGAAAATAAGCCTATTCGGATTGCAATTGCGGGGCGCCCCAATACAGGAAAATCTACTCTTATCAATAGTATGCTGAAACAAGAGCGGTTATTAACAGGACCAGAAGCAGGACTTACGCGTGATTCTATTTCTGTAGATTGGGAATGGCGTGGTCGTCATGTTAAACTGTTTGATACTGCAGGTTTGCGTCGAAAATCGAAAATTCAAGAAAAGTTAGAAAAATTATCCGTTGCTGACACTTTGCGTGCTATTTGTTTTGCAGAAGTGGTGGTCATTGTTTTTGATGCAACGATGCCTTTTGAAAAGCAGGATTTACAAATTGCTGATCTTGTGATTCGTGAAGGGCGTGTTCCAGTTATTGCTTTTAATAAGTGGGACCTTATTGAAAATAGTCAGGCTACATTGATTGATTTGCATGAAAAATGTGCACGATTTCTTCCTCAAGTTCGTGGTTTGAGAGCTGTTCCTTTATCGGGACAATATGGTCAAGGAATTGATAAACTTATGGAAAATGTGATGATGATGCACCGTGTATGGAATCGTCGCATTTCGACGGCTAAATTGAACCAATGGCTTGAAACTGTTGTGGCACATCATCCACCTCCTGCGGTTTCTGGACGTCGACTTAAGGTTAAATACATCACACAGGTTAAGACACGTCCTCCTGGATTTATGATTTCTTGCTCGCGCCCCAAAAGTATGCCCCAGTCGTATTTGCGTTACCTTGTCAATGGGTTACGTGAAACATTTGATATGTTTGGTATACCAGTTCGCATATCATTACGAGCCTCTGATAATCCTTTTGCGGCACGTTCCAAGAAGAAATGATAGCGCTTTAATTTTTTAAATGAAAGAAATCTCTACTGCAGAAGCTTAGAAATAAGCTTTTTGATGATCTATTGCGTTCTAAATATAAAAATGAATTAATAACCTCAACAGACAATAATCTTCCTGTTCATAAAAGAAAAAAATTCTTTATTTGCTAAAGTCTTGATTTATCAATAATCATTTATCATGAACGCTATTAATCTGCCCTATCTTTACGCTTATAGAGTAACAAGTTGGTACCATCACATACTTTGCAAGCTCCCAATATTGTTACAGCTCTTGAATTAAGACGATTCATAAAAGGCATTTTTTCTCCTTTCTTCTATGTTTTTATCCACACGCTAATCCTGCTTGTAACATACAAACGAATGGTTTTGATTGATTCAAGGTAAACAGATTTGGAATGAGAGAATCTTAAGATATTCGGAATTCTTATTTAAAATGAATTATCTTGATAAATCAGTATATTGCTATTAAATAAAGTTCTCTCATTTTAATTATCTCTTGATAAAATTATTTATTCGCATGTTATAAGAATAGTTTAATAGGGGGAGTATTTAAGAAAGAGCACACGATTCTCTTAATGGGTTATTTAAATGAAAGAATAGATGCAATATGAGGGTGGGGAAATATAACTATGTGCTCGTTTGAAAAGAAACATTAAATTATCTTTTCATAAAAATAAAGGGTGTGAATAAGCGCTTTTGCTTGCGATAGTTTGTCTAAATAAAAAGCAAAAATACCTGCTGAATCTATCAATATTCAATTATAAAGGGTAAGATTCAACAAGTGGATTAAATTGTATAAAGCGATATGGTGATCGTATTCAAATATTATGTGTTCTATTGGTCTGAGCTATTTAGAATCATAGATTTATTAAGGTCTCGTATTTAAAGAAAGCTCTCTTAATGCCTTCAGGTTCATTTCATGATGATGTCCGTAATGGTATATGTAAAATACCTTGCGAGTAGGTTCATATAAAATCCGCAGAGTATTCTCATTTTCATTAAAATAATAAAGTGTGAGTTTATTTAAATAAAAGACGTAAGCCAACGCCACCATACTGTTTTCCAGCTTTCAATGTTGTACCCATCCTCGTTTTTAAAGAGAGCATAAAAGGCATATTTTCAATCATTTTTAATCACATCCCCCCTGCTTGTGATGTAAAAACAAATAGTTTTGATTGATGTAATATGAACAAGCTTGAAATGTAAAGAATCTTACGACATTCGGCATTCTTAATTTAATATAAAAAATGATAATTTATCCCTATAAATCAAAGCATTATTAAATTTAGAATACTAAACATGAACACACTTGCACATAATCATTCTAGCTTGCAAACAAATGTGATGCTGTTTTGCTTTCCCTCAAAATCATAATTATTGATATCACTTATAATATTTTGAATGTATATGAATTCATCTCCACAAAACAGATAAAATATACCGTATAATACTTTAATAAGATAATTATAAACATCATTGAAACAGTATTCTTGGTAACATAATATACTAAACATATATTCACTGAATGTGCATCAATTGCGTAGGCTTTACTCATCATGGGTTAATGAAAATGGCTATTAATGAAATTCTTACACTTTTTGGGCTCAAGGTATTGATTTATAATGATAGTTTATAATTTTTCGATTTGAATAAGAACTCTGAGTATTAAGATATTTTTACGCATTCATATTGAATTAATCAAAACTATTTGTTTTTACTTCACAAGAAGGGGGGATGTGAGTAAAAATGATTGAAAATATGCTTTTTATGCTTTCTTTAAAAACGAGGATGGGTACAACATTGAAAGATGGGAAACATAGTATGATGGTATCGGGTTACACATTTTGTTAAGCATAAAGATGATGGCTTTATGAGTTTTATATTATTCATGGGAACTTTTTATTATACATTTACGGGTGCTATTATGGAATCGATTTAGGTCCCTAAAAATATCTTTATCAAAAATTGAAAAATACGTTAATTTATGCGATAAAATTTATACGGTAAATTGTGATAGATTGCTTTTAGGATCTTGACGAATAAATTCAGGAACAATATGATACGCACGGTTTTATGAGATGCATTTTTCTTTGCTTTTGATTAAGGAGCCGATGATGGCGATGGGCGAAAAACCCGTTATAAGCTTCAAGGAGGCTGAAGAGAAAAAGCAAGAAGAGTGTTTTCATTCAGAGGATTTGGAATGTCGTAGTAAGAATTTAAGCGTGGCTTTAATGCACAGGCTTGCACTAAAGAAGCGGCAAGGTAAGGATAAGCGGGAGAAATCACAAGGAAAGATGGCAGATGCTATTAGACTTTCCAGTGAGTTTTTAGCAAGTATTATAGTTGGTGTTGTTTTAGGGGTGGGGTTTGATAAGTTAGTAGATTCATGGCCATGGGGATTGATATTTTTTCTCTTCCTTGGATTTGCTGCTGGTGTATTGAGTATTCTTCGGTCTGTGGGGTATGTTTCCTCCAGCCAATTAGGGAAAAAAGGCGTATTGCGCCAAGATGAACAAAATAAAGGGACCAATGAAAGGTCCGATAAATGAGGTTGAAGTGACAGCGCACGCTCCAGATCCTATTCATCAGTTTGAGGTTTCTCGGCTGATTAAGATTTCCATAGGAAATATGGATTTATCGTTTACGAATGTGTCATTGTTTACAGTTATAACGGTTGTTGTGACGTCTATTTTTCTCTTCATTTCATCCTCAAGTCGTGGATTGGTTCCAACGCGGATGCAGTCTCTTTCAGAAATGGCCTATGAGTTTGTAGCATCAACTCTGCGGGAATCATCTGGCGTGCAGGGAATGCAGTTTTTTCCTTTAGTTTTTTCTTTGTTTACTTTTATTTTGGTTGCTAACTTTATTGGTCTTTTCCCCTATTTTTATACGGTTACATCTCAGATCATGATTACGTTTTCGTTAGCAATGGTGGTGATTTTGACGGTGATTGGGTATGGCTTTTATAAGCATGGGATCAGTTTTTTGAAACTGTTTGTTCCCAGTGGGGTTCCTGTTGTGGTTTTGCCTCTGGTGACAATGATTGAGATTATTTCTTTTCTCTCCCGTCCAATTAGTCTTTCTCTGCGTCTTTTTGCGAATATGCTTGCTGGTCATATTACGCTCAAAGTGTTTTCTGGGTTTGTTGTATCAATGGTTGGGGTAGGGCTTGTAGGTGTTGGTGGTTCGATTTTACCGCTTATTATGACTGTAGCGATTACCGCTCTTGAATTTTTGGTCGCATTTCTTCAAGCTTACGTCTTTACGGTTTTAACTTGTATGTATCTTAATGATGCAATTCATCCAGGACATTAATGGAACTGGCGGTTTTCCGTCGAATAATACAATTTCGCTTTAAAGGAGAATAATATGGAATTAGTGCTTGCAGCAAAATATATTGGCGCTGGTCTTGCTTGTTTTGGTATGGCTGGAACAGCTTTAGGGCTTGGTAATATTTTTGGTAGCTATCTTTCTGGTGCATTACGAAATCCATCAGCAGCAGATAGTCAGTTTGGGCGTCTCGTCTTTGGTTTTGCTGTAACAGAGGCTTTGGGAATTTTTTCATTGCTCATTGCTTTATTACTTCTTTTTGGGGTTTGATCATCATCAAAAGGGTCTATCTGTTCTCTACGTGAGGAAAGATTTACCCTTTTTACTCTTAACCAGAGAGATATTAGTCGGTTATCATCGGTTATAGAGGGCTTTATAAGTTATTTAAAGGATGAAAGAAGATGTTTTTTGCCAGCGCTTATGCACAGAATACTGAAACGTCGATAGAGCATATTAAAAAAGTGGCAGAGAAAGCAGATCGTGTGTTTCCGCCTTTTGATTTTGTACATTTTGGTTCGCATTTTTTCTGGTTGGCAATTTCTTTCGGATTTTTTTATCTTTTTATTTCTCGTGTTATTGCGCCGCGTATTGGTGGTGTTATTGAAACACGTCGAGATCGAATTGCATCTGATTTAGATCAGGCAATGCGTATGAAGCAGGAAGCAGACACTGTTGTTGAAACTTATGAGCGGAAATTAGCAGAAGCGCGTTTAAAAGCTCATGCTATAGCGCAGGCAGCTGGTGAAGAGTTAAAAGGAAAGGTGGAGCTTGAACGGAAGGAAATTGAAGAGAGTTTAGAGAAAAAGCTTGCGGATGCTGAAAAACAGATAGCAAAAATTCGGGATAAAGCGATGCAAAATGTTGGTTCTATCGCTGAAGAAGTATCCATTGAAATTGTGAAAAAATTGATTGATGTCGATATCAGCAAAGAAACTGTTCGTTCAGTTGTTAAAACTGCGGATTATTGAGGAAGGCAAAGATGACGGATACTTTTTGGGCTTTTGTTGGATTAGTTCTTTTTTTGGCTCTTTTAGTCTATTTCAAAATTCCACAGAGGGTTATACATCATCTTGATGCGCGCGCGAAGCGTATTAAAGATGAGCTCGATGAGGCTCTGCGTCTTCGTGAAGAAGCACAGGGAATATTGGCTGAATATCAACGCAAACATGCAGAAGCAGAAAAAGATGCACAAGAAATTATTGCTGCAGCAAAGCATGAAGTTGAATCTGTTATTTCTGAGGCTCGTACAAAAGCAGAAGAATATGTAAAAAACCGCAATAAATTGGCAGAGCAAAAAATCGCTCAGGCAGAAGCAGATGCAATACGCATGGTCTCTTCATCTGCTATCGATTTGGCAATTTCTACGGCGCGTACCCTTATTGCAAGAGAATTAGATTCTAACAAGGCAGATAAACTCATTACAGAGTCTGTTGCGAAAGAATCACTGATCAAAATGAAAACATATCTTAATTAATGGTTTCTTGAAGATAAAGAATTGCTTCTTTAGATGGGTAATTTTTTCAAGATTGAATGCTTTATCTCTTAAATTGTGGTGCGAGGTTCATTTTGTATTGGTTCTGCATTGAGTTTAGAGAGGTGTACTATCGCGCTTAGATTCGTTTTTGATTCTATTCGTGATGATTTATAATACCTATAGAAAGTATCATCATCTTTGTGATTATTAAGTGATAAGTCTGCAGCATTATTGTCTTATTCTCTAAAATTTTGTGGCTACTTTTGTATTTAGCAACTGCTTTTACATTTAGCGTGGTTTATGAGAAACACATTGATTCATTTCTCAAGAGTTTTTATCTGCATATTGATCTCTCTTATGAATACGGTTATTTCTTGTAAGCGGAGAGTTTAAAGGGAGAGATTCTTATTTTATTCTATATTCTTATTGAATGTGAAAAATGATAAATTGATCATTATAAATCAATATCTTGTTGTGCTGTAAAACACCGTTGTGTAGAAGGGTGATATAAGGCATGAAAATTTTTACATATTAAATGTTTTTAGATATTGTGATCCATATTCAGGGCAGGGCTTGTCTGTTTCCCCTATGAAGTGGACCGTATGAGTAGTCAGCAGGTGGAACCCGACGAGGGAAGCTGGATTGTTAACAGTCCGGTGACCGGTAGGAATCTCCATCCTTTGAGGTATGAGGAAGAGGTCAAATTATATCTGCTGTCGTTATGAAATGGGGATGGAAATAATGAGATATATCTGAGAAAATTGGTGGATTAGAAACATAAATAACGTATTATTTTTTGAAAGTGTTTTTTCTTTAAAGAATGTGATAAATAAAAAGATAAAATTATATGTCATTTTTACCTTTTAGATACGGCTCTGAATATTTTTAAATGTTGAAAAGAGATGGTAAAAATCGGAACAGATTTTAATTTTTACACTTTCCTCCTCTTTCTAAATTAGTTCGTATTTCCATAAATACTGCCTAAAACAGCTGTATGTGATAGCTTTGCTTCCCAATTTTGGCATATACTCAGTTTTGTCTGCTTACGAGTGCCTATTGTTTCAATATAATATTTATCTCGAATATTAATTATACACGTTTTGGGTATTGATTAAACAACAGTTAAAATAGGCATTCTTAATGTACAAAAATCTCTTAAAGCTGCTTTTAAATAACAACTTTAAAGATGATTTTTCTCTCATTTTTCAGTTATATTTTTGCAAATTCCTTATAAAAAAATAGATTTAGTCTGTATTTTTAGTAACTTTTAAATTCCATATTTACATAAAATACAAAAAGAATTAATAATGTCTTCACAGTTAATCCAAAACGTACTAATTTTTCTCTTTGTTAAGTTTTCTTTGATACAGTACGTGTTACTTTTATGGGCAAAATTATGGTGTAATTATGGTCAATCTATTTAAAAATCGTTTTTCCTTATGTACTTTTACAACAGCATTTCTTTTTTTTGCACACAATGTTGATGCTACGGTTCAAGATGGTGCTGTTGTTAATACTGGGGTACAAGGTCGTTCTGGCGTTAATGGTAAGACACAAAATAATCAGGATCAATTTTCATGTATTATGAATAGTGAATTTTATCGGTGTAATGATGGTAAAAAACACTACTTTTACAATAAAAATTATCAAAAAACTGATGAAAATACGAATGAAACTGTTGCTATACAAGCATCTGGAAGAAAAACGCTTCTCTTCGGGAAAAATATAACTGTTAAGGATGCTTCAAGTGCTGTTATTTCAAAAGAAAGTTTTTGGAAGTATGGGGTCGTGGCGAGTGAACATGGACAAGTGATTATAGAAAGAGGAGAGATTAACTTTACAAAGGGTATCGGAGTTGAAGTAAGAAATTGGGGACAGGTCGATTTAAGGAGTAGTTCTATTACCGAACAAGGTAGTCAGGGGATGAGTATAGATGACCATAATGAAAATTCAGCTTTTCATGCGTTTGATGCTGGGAGTATCCATTTTGAGAAAGGTAAAGTTAATCTAGCCAATGCTCATGGTTTTTCAATGCATGGGAATAATATCGATGGGAAGGGTATCTTTATAACTATCGTGGATTCTACGGTTTTGGTAGAAAGTAATACGTCTTATGGGTTGCGTTTTTGGGAGGGACTAGGAGACAGAAATGAGGAAATGAAGGATCACGAGTATCCTCATTATTTTTATATTTTTGTGGGTGAGGAAGAGATGTTTGGAAGTCTTCCAAAAACGAACTTACCCGTACGAGGGATTGTTGGCTTGACAAGAACCTCTTTTACAGTTCCAAAGAGTGCAGCTATTTATAGCAGAGGATCTGGTGGTGTTGTTAGGCTGTTGGATAATTCCAAACTTTCTGGAGATTTATTACTGAAGGTTGAGGATGGCTCTTTTGTGAAGGTTTCAGTGGATGCTTCTACACTTGTAGGGGGGACACATGTTGATGAAAGTTCTTCTGCTGAATTTCGGTTGAGAGGTGATTCAAAATGGATTTTATCACGGCCGAAAAATAAAAATTTACAAGTTTCTAGTTCTATAGGTGTTTCATCAATTTCATTAATACATCTTATTGATAGTTCTATTATTTTTGAACAACCAGAAGCTAACATAGTTGATGGCTATCAAACACTTCGTGTTGGGAGAGGAACAGGTGAAGTTTATAAAGCACAAGGTAATGCACATCTTTATCTCAACACTTATTTGAATAAGGGGGGGGCTCTTCAGAATCAAAAAACGGATCGTCTTTTATTCCATGGTGATATTGAAGGAAAAACAATAATACATGTGCATGGTGTTTCAGGAAGTCCAGGAGGTGGTACGGGGCATTATGGAAATGATAAAGGTATCTCGATTATTCAGGTTTCTGGAACAGCAGAGAAAGATTCTTTCTTGTTGGATGGTGATTATATTGCATTGGACGGTCTACCTTACCAATATAGGCTTCATGCTTATGGCCCAAACTCTGAATTAGGAAGAGCGAGTGCGTCTCAAAGATTAGTCGAAGGTGAAGGAGATTTTTGGGATTTCCGCCTCGAAAATGGATTTGTTGATTCTGATACTACATTTAGATTAACTCAGAGTTCTAAACTTGGTTTAGGTGGTGAGCATCATTCTAGGCAAGGCGTTAAGGTTGTTGTTCCTCAGGTGCCAACTTATCTGCTTTTGCCAAATAGTTTATTCCACGCTGGTTTGATAGATATCAGTAATCAAAACAAGCAGTTAGAGATAGTACGGACTAATTTTAGTGGAATGTTGGAAATTCATGAAAATCCTGCTTCATTTTTGCGTGGCTATGGTGGGAGTTATCGTTATGCCTCAGATTTATCTGCGCTTGAATATGGTTATGGGGGAGATCTAGGGTACTATGCACTAGAGACAGGTGTTTTGCTACAAACTGTTGAAAATGTTAACAGTGTTATATCCTTTGGGGTGATGGGGTCTTATGGAAAGCTTTCTCTACAACCTCGAGATGTTGCACAAAGCCAAAAAAGTACATTTGATAAATGGACTGCTACAGTTTATGGCAGTATGCAGCATGATGTAGGATTCTATGTTGATGGTTTGTTATCGTATGGTCTGTTTAAGGGAGATGTTCTGACAACTGCACGGGGTAAAACGGCAACATTGAAAGGTAACCCTTTAAGTGTTTCCTTGATGAGTGGTCAGAAAATTGCCACAGGATATGAAGGTGTTGTTTTTGATCCACAGGTTCAGGTTGTTTATCAGCATCTTCAATTTAATGAGGCCCGCGATATTGATAATTTTAATATTGAGATGGATAAACTTGATCAATTGATGGTGCGTATGGGTGGTCGTTTGATAAAGACTCTTACTGCGTCTGAAAAAGATCGTGATGTTTCTTTTTATGGAAAGATTCATTTTGCTCATGATTTTGGCAAAGAAAGAGCTGTGCGTTTTAAAGATTCTTTCCAGTTAGCGGCTTTTGGTTCTTCTCTAGAGGCTGGATTAGGTCTTAATGCTCGCTTGTCTCAAAAATTTGCGCTTCATGGTGATTTGGTTTATCAGCATAAGTTGAGTAAAGGTGGTTTTTCTGGAATCAGTTTTTCTGGTGGATTGCGCTATCGTTTTTAGGTGATCGTCTTGGGGTAAGTTGTTTAAAAAGCCATAAGCATAGCTTGTGGTTTTTTATTATTTGTTTGCAACTTTTTAAACAAGTTTTTTAAAAAAATGTTTTTTTGCATGAGCAAGTTTGTTTCTTTTTAGAAACGAGATAGGGCTTTCTGGTTTGCAGTTTTTGCTTCTTATGCTGTTTTTCTTCCTTTAGTGTATTTTTATTAAATTCTCTTGAAATCACCGCTTTGGGGTAGAGTTTTTATTTCTATCTATATTTTTACGCGTTTTTATAAATAATACAATTTTAAATTGTGATATTTTGGGATTCTGGCTTTACATAAAACATAGGGTGGATATATAAAATACAAAACGTATTTTAAATTATCACGCGTAACCAAATTTATTAAACAGAACGCGTGTTTTTTTGTTTTTAGAGAAGGGGAAGAAAGTTTGTAGAAAATTATGTTTAAAAATCATCTCTCTTTATGTCGTTTTACAACGGTTATTTTTTTCTTTGTACACAATGCTGATGCCGGTGGAATTCCTTCTGAAAAGAAGCAATATTCATGTAATGAAAGTGCTTCATTTTATCGCTGTAATGATGGTCAAACGCATGAAATTTCCCAGAAAACTTATCAACTTAGGGGTGAAAGTTCTGATGCAGCCCTAGAGGCATCAGGGGAAAATACGGTTATTGAGGGAAAGGCTATAATTATTAACGGTGTCTCAAATACAAATAGCCATTCAGAAACAAACGCTTGGACAACAGCTGTAAAGTCCTCAAATGGGGGAGGCGTTGCTCTATTTTATTCCATGTTAAATGATGTGTCGATAGGGGCCGATGTCAATGAGGAGGGAGCTTTTGAGATGCAGGATGGGGTGATTAAAGCAACCAGAATGGGGATCAGTGTTGCGGGTAAAGGGTCGTTTGTTTCTTTGACTAAGACAGAGATTAAAATACCTTCTGATGTGATAGGTCTTTTGAGTCATAATGGTGCAAAAATTTATATGAAAGGAGGAAAAATTGATTTTGCTGATGGTATTGGTGTTCAAACAGGAGGAGATGGAGAAATTAATTTAGAGGGTGTTTCTATTACTGGGAAGGGGAAACAGGGAACAAATACAGATAATCATCGTGAAGGTTCTGCTTTTAGTATGCTTCAGGGGAAAGGCATGATTAATTTTCAGAAGGGCAATGTTAATGTTAACAATGCTCATGGCATTGTATTGCAGGGGAATAATCATAATGCTACTCATATTAAACATTCCAGTGTTTTTGTGAGAGGGAATGCATTTAATGGCATGCGCTTTTTTTGGGAAGCTGTATTAAATGATAAAAAAACAATTATACCAGGAAAAGGGGCGGTTCAGTTGACTCAGACAACTTTTATGGCTCCAGAAAGTACAGCTATTTATAGCCGCCAATTCGAAAGTTCTGTTAAACTCTTACAAAATTCAACAGTTTCTGGTGATTCACTCCTGAAAGCTGTTGAACGTTCCAATGTAAAAATTGAGGCTGATGCTTCTACCCTTGTAGGAGGCGCATATGTTGATGAAAGTTCTACAGCCACGGTAGAGTTAAAAAATGGTTCAAAGTGGATTTTATCGCGACCAAAATATGGACGATTGCAAAATTCTAATGCCTCTGATTCTAAGTTAGAGGATTATTCCGCCATTTCATCGGTCGAACTTACAGATAGTTCTCTTATTTTTGAAGAATTAAAATCTAAAATAACAGATGGTTATCAGACACTTCTCATCGGAAAAGGATCAGGGACTGTCTATAAAGCGCACGGTGATGTGAATCTTTATCTTAATGCATATTTGGATCAAGGAGGAGAGCTTGAAAAGCAAAAAACTGACCGGCTTTTAATCAATGGTGATCTTGAAGGACAAACGACAGTTCATGTGTATAAGGTTCCTGGAAGCCCAGGGGCATCGACGGGAGATGGCGGTAATGATCAGGGTATTTCCATTATTCAGGTTTATGGGCAAGCTGCTGAAGATTCTTTTCAGTTAAAGGGGGGGTATGTGGCACTTAAAGATTCCCCCTATCAATATCATCTTAAGAGTTATGGTCCAAGCTCTGCTGTAGGAACGGCAGATTTCAATCAAAGAGTGCTTAAAAATACTGGAACATTTTGGGATTTCCGCCTCGAAAGTAAATTTGTTGATTCTCCCTCTCTTGATTCTACTGAAATTGTTCCTCCTGCTTCTGATGAGACTCCTTTTTTTCCTAAAATTCATCCTAGTCTTACTGGAAGTGAGGTTGATGCTATCGATTCTCATTCTCAGCAAAAACCTCAGGAGCCAAGTCTTTATTCTTCTGTAGATTCTCTGGAGAAGGATTCCCATCTTATGACCACACCTGATACATCTGATGCTTTTGTGCTTAATGCTCCAAATCATCCTCCTCCTTCTCTTGCACCTGTTATTCCCGTTATTGCTGAAGCTCATCCAGTTGTGCCTACATCAGATTCATCTGTACTGTTCCCTGTTTCACCGACTAGTTCTGTTGTTTTTGTCCCCCCCGCATCAGGTTTACCTGTACCGCCCCCTGTTTCACCGACTAGTTCTGTTGTTGTCCCTCCCACATCAGGTTCACCTGTACCGTCCCCTGTTTTACCAACTAGTTCTGTTGTTTTTGTCCCCCCCGCATCAGGTTTACCTGTACCGCCCCCTGTTTCACCGACTAGTTCTATTGTTGTCCCTCCCACATCAGGTTCACCTGTACCGTCCTCTGTTTCACCGACTAGTTCTGTTGTTGTGTCCCCTGCATCAGGTTCATCTGCTTCACCCTCTGTTCTTTCTACTTCTTCTGTTGTTGTGCCGCCTGCATCAGGTTCATCTATCTCGCCTTCTGTTCCATCCTCTGTTATACCACCTGTTTTTGAGCTTTCTTCTCATTTTGAACAAAATATGAGAGCTGTTGTTCCGCAGGTTTTGACTTATATTCTTGTGCCAAATACCTTATTTCATGCTGGATTGGTGGATATCAGTAATCAAAATAAGCAGTTGCAAACACTGCGAACTTTTTCTAGGCGGTTGTTGAAAGTGAGCGAAAATCCCGCTTTGTTTTTGCGCGGTTACGGTGGACATCACCGTTATACTTCAAATTTGTCTGCACTTGAATATAGATATGGAGGCAACCTTGATTATAATGCACTAGAGGCAGGTATTCTACTCAAGAAAATTGAAAATGCGTACAGTGTAACATCCTTTGGAATTATAGGCAATTATGGCAAGCTTTCTTTGCTGCCTCGGGAGGTTAAACAAAGTCAAGAAAGTACATTTGATAAATGGACAATCACAGCATATGGGAGCATGCAACATGATACGGGGCTTTATATGGATGGTCTCGTCTCTTATGGTTTGTTTAATGGAAATGTTCTCACACTTGAGCGAGGTAAGACGGCTACATTGAGAGGTAAACCCCTGAGTGTTTCCTTAACTGCTGGTAAAACATTTACGATAGGTCGTCGATATTTTATTTTTGAACCTCAGTTTCAATTTGTTTATCAAAATCTCCAGTTTCATAAGACTCGTGATATTGATAATTTTAATATTGATATGCAAAGACCAGATCATTGGGAGGTGCGTATTGGGGGACATTTAACCAAAACACTGACATTGACTAAAGAGACACATGTTCTTTCATTTTATGGCAAACTTCATTTCATTCGTAATTTTGATGATAAACAATTTGTGTATTTTAAAGATGCTTTCCAGCTTGGTTCTTTGGGTTCTTCTTTAGAAGCAGGGGTTGGGTTTAATGCCCGTCTCTCATCCAAACTTTCTCTTTATAATGATCTCATTTATCAGCACAAATTTACGAAGGCTGGTTTTTCCGGAACACATTTTTCTGGTGGTTTAAGCTATCATTTTTAATTGTACTTTTCCTTTAATTTATCTTTTGTAAAAAACAATAAGCACAAAACATGATTTTATTGTGTTATTTTTACGATTTTTAACTTTACATATAATACAAAACGAATTATCTGGACGACACATAGTGATAATAACCTGTAAATGATCCAGATGTATTTTTTCGGTTTTTGATGAAGATAAAATGAAGAAAGTTTAAAGTAAATTATGATTAAAGTATTAAAGCGCCATGTGTGTGTATGTTCTTTTACAACCTCTATTTTTTTCTTTGCGCACAATATAGATGTGAGTGCAGAAGATTATAAACCCTCATGTAATTCCCTTTTTAAATCGTATTCGTGTGATGTTGTTGATGCCGCTAAGACTATTGAAAGAAGCGACCAAGAACAAGAATATGTGAAAGGATTGGATACAAGTGTTAAAAGTGATGTTTCTATGTCCCAATCCAATAATGCAGTTATTGAGCTGAAAAAAGGTAAAGAGGAAAAAGGCATTTCAGGAATTGGTGGGACTTTGGAATTTAATAAATCTGAGAAGATTACATCAGCTGTGGTTGTGTCAAAAGATGATACAAGTTCTTTTAAGAAAGTTTCTGTTAAGGGAAATGGTGAAAAGGAAAAAAGTAGTAAGATATCTCAATCAGTATTTGGCGTGAAGCAGGGCGGTTTTCTCTTCGTTGATGATGGTGAAGTTCATGTTACAGATATTCATGGTATAGCGATTGAGAGTGCAGAACCGATTTTTAAGGAAAGATCACTTGAGGTGCGGGATAATTTTATGTCTTTGGTTTCTGTGGAAAACTCAAAGATCACTCTTAAGGGAGATGGAGCTCATGGTTTGCATTTTAGGGGAAACCCTTCGCAAAATGAATATCAAGAGGGAGAGCTTCTTACGAGTTTAGGTGAAGTTCGATTTAAAAAAACAGCTCTTCATGTTCCCGATGGTACAGCTATTTATAGTGATGATGCGAGGAGATATCCTTACATTACAGCATCAGAAGGTTCTCGTATCTTTGCCGATCGGTTATTAGATGTTAAGAATAATTCATTTGTTGCGCTTGATGCCTATGCGTCTTTTCTTGCAGGGGGAGCACAGGTTGAGAAAGGTTCTTACGGTAGTGTTGAGTTGTTCAATCAATCAAAATGGACTGTAAAAGCAAGTAAAAGTGCACTTAAGAAGAATGGGAAAGGTCCGTATTTTGCAGATTCGTCTGTTTCATTTGTAAGGCTTATTAATAGTTCTATTTTATTTAATAAACCCCAAAACGGTTATTATCAGAGACTTCATGTAGGAAGCGTAGAGGATAAATCCAGTGACTATGCTTATATTGCGGGAGGGGATGCACGCTTATATGTTAATGCACATCTTGCTACCAATGGTACAAGCAAAAATGTAAAAGCTGATACACTTGTGATCTATGGTGATGTTTACGGAAAAACCAAGGTGTATATTGTAAATCCTTCGGTGATTCTAGGGAAAGGAAAGACGCTAAAAGTTAAGAAAGGAGATCGCCATGATACTTCAATTATTCAGGTTTATGGAAAAGCAGCGGAAGATTCTTTTAAACTGGCAACTGGTTATGTTGCTTTAAGAGGAGCTCCTTATCGATATAGTCTGCGTGCGTATGGTCCAAACTTTTCCCATGGACACGCAAAAGTGGAAAATAAATTAGCTAAAGGAACAGCAGTAAAGCATAATGGCGATTTTTGGGATTATCGGCTTGAGGCTGAACATATTCAGCGTTCTTCTTATCAGTTGAAAAAGCGTGCTCAGTTGAAAAAGCGTGCTCAGTTGAAAAAGCATGTTTCTCATTTCCGTGTGTCTCGTTCTTTAAACGCTCATCCGCATCATAATAATGTTGTTGCCGGTCATGATGCTTCTGCTCATTATCTTGAAGAGGGCGTTAAAGCTGTTGTACCACAAGTTCCAACCTATCTATCAATGCCTAATGCTTTGTTTCAAGTTGGTTTGATGGATATGAATAATCACAACAAACTTTTGGAGACATTGCGTACCACTGCTGGGGCTTTGGGAGAAAATGGTAAAAAACCTGCATTTTTTGCGCAAGGCTACGGTGGAAGTTATCATTATGTTTCTGATCTGTCTGCGCTTGAATATGGTTATGGCGGAAATTTGAATTATAACGCTATAGAGGCAAGTATATTGCTCAATGCGATTGAGGATACATATCACACTTTGAGCTTTGGAATAATGGGGAACTATGGGAAAATTTCTCTACAGCCTCAAGATGTTGAAGAAAGCAAAAAAAGTACATTTGATAAATGGTCTGTTACAGCATATGGCAATATGCAGCATGATGCAGGATTTTATATCGATGGACTTTTTTCCTACGGGTTATTTAAAGGGGATGTTCTGACACAAGCAAGAGGCAAAACAACAACATTGAAGGGGACACCTTTGAGTGCTTCATTGGCTGCCGGTAAGTCATTTATGACAGGACATAAGGGACTTATTTTTGATACGCAAGTTCAGGTCGTTTATCAAAATATACGATTTGATAAGACCTCTGATATCGATGGATTTGATATCGAAATGGGAAAGCTTGATCAGTGGGTGATGCGTGTTGGCGGGAATTTAAGCAAGACGCTTGCTGCTTCTGAAGAAGGGCATGTTGTTTCTTTCAATGGGAAACTTCATCTTACCAATAGTTTTGGCGGAAAACAACGTGTGCAGTTTGGAGATGAATTCCAATTAGGAGCTTTTGGTTCTTCTTTAGAAACTGGAGTGGGGCTGAAGGCTCAGTTGTCTTCAAACTTTGCATTGCATGGAGATGTGACTTATCAGCATCGTCTTAGCAAAGCTGGTTTTTCAGGGACGATTTTTTCAGGTGGTTTACGCTATCGTTTTTAGATGCCTATGAAATATAGAGTAATTTTTACATAAGTTATACAGTGTTGTGAGAAGTATAAATGAGTATTAAGTTTTATACTTCTCATTGTTTGTGTGTTTAATTTAGCTTTATGGAGAATATTTTTTATTTTTAAGTAATGGGGTAAAGGACAAATTATAATAGAATTATGGTTAATTTATTAAGCGGATATAGATTTTTATTTATTACGGCGGCTATTGTTTCTTTTTTGCCAATTGTGAGTGCTAATGCTAAGCCTAATAATTTAGGAACTCCCTGTAATGTAGCAAAGAGTTTATTTACATATAACGATAGTAAAAAATACACGATAAGTAATAAAAATCATACTTTTTCTGTTTTTCCACAAGATGATTTGACTGCGGTTGTATCTATAGAAAAAGCAGGGACTGTTTTAAATTTGTTACAGATGAATATTATGGCGGGTAAAGCAAAGCAGTCATTTTTATATAGTGCATCTGTAAAAGATGATGGCAAGCTTGTTCTAACCAATTCAAATATTAAGGATATGTCCGGTTTTCGTGTTCAGAACGGGCAAGTTGTGATGAATAGAGGGAAGATTGAAGGTAGTTCGCAAGCTGTATGTGCGGAAGGAAAAAAAACCGATATTGCTTTAGTGAACGTAAATATTGATATCGTATCAGATGATTTGAATGTAAAAGGAAGTGGATTTTTTAGTAGTTCTGATGCATTTGTTAGGATGTCGGGCAGTAACGTTACTTTTAATGGAGTTGGTGCGTTTTCAACGCAATTTGGGGGGAGATATCTTATTGATACCACACATATTCAGGGCAAAGGTAAGAAATACACGATTGTAGTTGATGATGAGAGTATTGATGAATTTCCAGGAGCTTTTGACATATCACAAGGTGGTAATGTTCATTTGCGTGGTGATTCTATTCAGCTGACTGATATGCATGGCTTCTTGATTACGAATTTTGCAGGTTATGCAGATGCTGAAGGTAAGTTGATTCAAGAATACGCTTCATCAAATGCGTTTAAAAAGACAAATATTAAGATTGAAAGGGCAGAAATTTCTGTTCAGGGTGAGGGAGTATATGGTCTGTATTTTTATGGATTAGATCCAGATGTATGGGATGATGTGTTTAAGGTAGGGAGTGAAAAACTTTCAAAAGTAGAACAAATTGTTTTGGGTGAAGCATCTTTGCATTTGTCAGAGACAACTTTTTCAGTTCCCGATGGTATTGCCATTTATAGTACGGGAGATGATATTTATGGAGCTGAAGCTACCATTGAATTAACAGAAAGGACAAAGATCTCTGGTGATTTATTGCTAAAGGCTCAAAATAGTTCTTCTCTATTGGTGAAAGCAAAGGATTCTATACTTACAGGGGGTATCCATGTTGAGGATGCATCGACTGTTCATTTAGAATTAACACATAGCTCTTCATGGTATCTCACCAAAAAGAAGCATAAAGATTTGCAGGAATCATTTCCTGTAGATTCATCACTTTCGTCTATAAGCATTTCTGATAGCACAATTTTTTTTGATAAAGTTATATCTCAAGGTTATCAAACGCTGTATATTGGAAAAGTATATATTGAAAAAGGAAGTGATCTAAATGACCTAACTTCAATAGACGGGGTACAAGAAGCCTATAATGCAAAGGGAAATGTGCAGATTAAGATGAGTGCGTCTGTGAATAATGACGGCTCGTTTAATCCTCAAAAAACTGACCGTATTTTGATCTACGGGAATGTCTTGGGAAGTACACTGCTCGTGATGGAAAATTTTTCCAAAAGTTCAGAAAAGGAAGCTGCTAGTGAAGGCAGCAGTAGTATTTCACTCGTTCAAGTTGCTGGGATGGCGGAGGAGAGTTCTTTTAAATTGCATAATAATTATATTACAATTAATGGCTTACCTTATCAATATCATCTTCGCGCTTATGGTCCAAGTTCTTCTTTGGGAAAAGCAGATCCAAAGAATAGATTGGTTACAGGAAGTGAAGATTTTTGGGATTTTCGTCTCGAAGGTGTTTATATTAATCCTAAATCGGATTCTTCTGAATCTAAATCCACTTCCATTTCGTCTTTAAGTCCTACGCTTTTACCATCCCCACCTGAATCAGAAACTATTCCTTCGGAGCCACTAGCAGAGCATAGTTTGCCTACATCTTCTCCGTCTGTACAATCTCCTTCTGTTGAAGTTGTGTCTGTACCATCTAAATCGTCTTTATCTGAAGGATCTCTTCCTACTGATTCTCTTTCACCTTCATCTATTGAAACAAACTCCTCTTTTGTTGTATCATCTACTTCGGTGGATTCTTCGCTTACGGATTCTACTACTGTTCCTACAACTGTAGAATCAATGTCTTCAGGTTCTGAGCCGTCTTCTTCTATAGTTCCTCTACCTATGGATTCTGTTTCATTTGTACCTGTTCCAGATGATCTGAAGGATTCTGGTTCTGCGCAGCCTATATCTGCATTGTTTTCTTCAGTTGAAACTTCTACTAAGGTTTTGTCATCTACGCCCTCTGTTTCGGTAGATACATCATCTACGCCTTCCACTTCTTCTATAACTGTTCTGCCTTCTGTGCCAACCAATCCGGTTACACTTCCGTCTAAGGATTCTGTTTCTACTGTTCCTACACCTGTGAAAACAAGGTCTTATGGGGTTGAGTTATCTACTTCGGTAGATCCTCTGCTTACGGATTCTGCTCTATCTTCATTTATTCCAACTGTTCCAGAGAATCCTTCTGCTGATGAGGTGTTGCCATCTGAGCCATCTGTTCCAGTATCTTCTTCATCTACGGATTCTGTTGTTCTTCCTTCTGAACCAGTTGAATCAAAGTCTTCTGAGCATCCCTCTGCGCCAACTGTTCTAGAGAATTCTGCTAGTGTGCAACCTACGGCGGCATCGTTTGTTTCAGGTGAAACTTCTATGGAAGAGGTGTTGTTATCTGAGTCATCTGTTCCGGTATCTTCTTCATCTACGGATTCTGTTGTTCTTCCTTCTGAACCAGTTGAATCAAAGTCTTCTGAGCACCCCTCTGCACCCACTGTTTCAGACAATCCTTCTGCTGTGCCTATGCCTGCACCATTTGTTTCAGTTGAGACTTCTACAGATGAGGTTATGCCATCTAAGCCCTCTGTTCCGGTCTCACCTTCATCTACGGATTCTGTTTCTCCTCCTTCTGCCCCTGTTGAACCAAAGCCTTCTGAGTCCTCTGAGGCTTTAGATCCTTCGTCTAATCTCTCTATACCGCTTGATGTTCCCCCTGAGCTAGGTATTAGAGCTGTTGTTCCTCAATTGCCAACTTATCTCCTTTTACCAAATGCTTTGTTCTATGTTGGTTTGATGGATACGACCACGCAAAATAAGACGTTGGAGACAATGCGGAATGCTTTTCATTCTTCTTGGAAAGAGAATGAAAAGACAGCCTTTTTTCTGCATGCTTATGGGGGGAGCCATCATTATGCTTCCAATTTATCTGCTTTTGAATATGGCTATGGCGCAGAGCTCGATTATA
>NZ_JBHIQS010000014.1:0-42178 GCF_042196685.1 Bartonella sp. AC329YNZD
AGTTTTTGTTATTTTGTCAATTTCAGTGAAAAGTTGCGTGAACAGCGTGAAGTTCATGGCATTCCTCTTTAATGAATCTCATTTCTTATATGATTTTCTAAGTATTTTTCGTTGAAATTTTTTTTAGAATGGTCTTAAATTTTATAAGGCCCTTTCAGTCTATGAGAGAGAGGTAAATATATGCATTAACTTTTCTTTTTACGAGCAGAAAGGAAAAATAATATACAAAATATTGGTAATAAAACGCTTTATCTAATAAATCTTATGGTAGGCATTTTTGTATTTTTACTGTTCAAAATTCTTGCGTTATGCTTGCCTTTTTGTTGTTTGATAAGTGATTGTTCAGAGTTGCGTAAATGTGTGACCATATATAATTTTGTTGTTTCGTTTTGAATCATTGCTAGCGTTCCAATAATGTGTGATTGCAATTCAGCAATACCTTTTAAGTCTTTTGTTTTTTCGATTTCGTTTAATAGTTTTTCAATTTGTGTAAAACGATTTTTTGTTTCTTGAAAAGTTTGCAAACTTACAGCTTTATCCACGAGAGATGCATATTCAATACGTTTAGCGATAGCATCACGAGATTCTTGGAGAGAGGTAAGAATTTCTTCTTCTTTTAAGATATTTGCAAGTGATGCGGATATAGTTGAATAAGTATTTTTATTGTAGAGTGTTTCTGGATCTTTTAGAAAAAAACTGGTATTATCCGTTTGCTCCGTTTTGAGTTTTTTTATGCCAAATTGTCGATTTTCTGTTATTGATTGGTGTGTTTTTCTTGCTTGCTCAAGCTGTTGTTTTATAAGTTGTATAATTTCTATATAATGCTGAGGCATAGAAGGCTTTTTAGATGAATGCTTTTTAGTTGCTTTTCTTGGATTTCCCCAAGACAAAGAATTCGAAATTTCTTCTGCCAAAGTTGCGGTTCCAAGGCCAAAACTCCAAGCCATCGCTAAGCTTGGTGTTCCTAACATTATTGCTAATGCTATTGAAATGACTTGTTTCTTCATGTTTCCCTCCTGTCATTTTTTATGTGCTGTAAGAAAATTGGTAACCATATTGCGGGATCATCACCAACTTCCGTGATAATGCTTTCGACCAACTCTGCGTTATCAGGCGTACCTGATAACACCAAGAGTTCGTCACTAAAGTCATGTTCGATGGTTTCTCCATCGCTTGTTATATGGAATTTACCGAGATTTAGCTCTGCAAGTGCGGATTGGTCTCCCTGCTTAATGAGGAATTGACGACTAAATTCACCAAGCCCTTTAACGAGTTCAAACTCAGTATCTGTTAATTTAAAGCCTTTTGTGTAATCTTCATAATTTGCTTTGGGATTGGCTAGAAAAATGTAAGTTGCACATTGTTGAATGAGTGTTTTGGCAATATTACTTTCCAAAGCATCGCTAGGCTCTTGTGTTGCGTAAACAAAAATACCATTTTGCTTACGGATAGTCTTTTGTTTATTTTTTGCCAAATCTTCAAAGTATGGGTCTTGCAACGGCTTCCAAAATTCATCAAAGATATACATAAACCGTTGTCCGGTAATCATGCCTTCTGTACGATAAAGTAAATACATCATCACTGGAGTACGAGTCTCTAGATTATCTAAGAATTCCGTGATATCAAAGCCATAAATTTGATGTGTTGAAAGATCAAGAGCATCATGAGGATTATCAAACAACCATCCATAATCACCACCTTCACACCATTTTAGTAAGCGAGCGTGAACAGACGGGTGTGCGTTATAATCACTCAAATGTGGATTTGGTAAAAATTGCACCAGAAAAGACAAACGACGCAGCGATTGGTCAATGTTACTACTCATAACAGACATAACGGCTTTGTTAATTTCCTCCTCATCGTGATGTGTGATTTCGCCACCAGCTTCTGCTAATTTTTTAACAAATTGTTTTAAGAAAATCAGATTCTCTTGTGTGGGAGGAAGTTGAAATGGATTAAAGCCACTTGGCTTACCTGGCTTGAATGTCAGATATTTTCCATTCATCGCTCGAATGGCAATTTCCATACCACGATCTTTATCGAAAACAACAGTTGTTGGCTTAAACTTTTGCGCTTGTGCTAATAAAAAGCCGAGCAGCACAGTTTTACCAGATCCAGATTGTCCGATAAGTGCGGTGTTACCGAGTAATCGTTTATCGGTTGAATCCTCTTCAAGTCTGGAGGCATGAAAATTGAAATAAAGCGGCGTTTTACTGGTCGTTTTAAGAATTGTGACGGCTGGTCCCCACGGGTTACCTGTGGGTTTTCCTGACATAAAATTATGAAAAGATGAAAATGATAAAAAGTTCAGTGATGTAATTGGAGCAGGACGGGGCCTCCATTTCCAATTGCCAGGAAGTTGTGCCCAATAGCCAGCCTCTATCGCTAAATCTACATGTTTAGGTAATACCGCAACGTCTAAGAGTGCTGCACTTGCTTTGGCCATATGGTCACGAACTTGTTGAATTGTATCACCATATATGGTTAATGTACAGTGATGCTCGCCCATAACAAAATGCCCACTGACAAGCTGATTGAGTGCTTCGTCAATTTGTTCAATTTGGCTCGTTGCTACATCTCGTGCATCAATAAGATTACGCTGATGTCGTTGTAAATAGTCTTTAGCAGCATGTCGGGAGAGCACCGAAAAACTCTGCGTCAATACAAACTCGAAATCACTTTCCAGCAAAACATTCAATTGTCCTGGTTTGGTTGTTGCGTCGTATTCTTTAATTTCCAGCATTCCAAATCGACGCATTCCACTGATTGTTCGCAGTTCACCAAGAGCACCCCATTTTGAGAAAAAAGGTCGATTGATAGACATATAGTCAGAAAAACGGTCATGGCAAATTGGCATAGGGCGACATTCGCCATTGACAAGCATTCCGAGGAATTCAAGTGCAGAAGAATAAGCATGGCCATTTTTTTCATAAGTACCAAGAAGTTCTGCACCATAATGCTTTAATGATTGGCCTAAAGTACGATTAATGTCATTGAGTTCTTTGATACATAAGTCTTGTCGCATCTTTTTTTGATCAAGCGTTTCGCGCTCATGTTGAGAAAAGAACGACATAATTTTATCTGCTATTGGTTGGAAAACGATAGTCAGATACAGATCGTTAACCATCAGATTATAACCAGTAAAGCTTTGTCGATATTTTTCATCAAGCTGATAGCAAAACATTTGATCAAATGTTGAATCAGGATACTCATAAACACGACGGCGTACAATATGCGTCCAAAATGATAAATTAGCCGATGCAATACCCCGTAGAGTATTATTAAACTCTTTTGTCCATTGAAAAATATCTTCTTCTGAAGCACTTTGATGCGAGCGTCCGTCAATTTTCCAAATTGACAAATATTCCGCATTCTTCGTAGAGATAATCGTATCTGTAATATGATGTGAATAGGGAAGGAACAGGCTTACAGGTGTCTCTGATGCGAGACGTTTGCTGCTTTCAACAGCTGTCATGCTTATCTCCTTTTACTATAATTAGAGGGACTATAACTCGATGCACCCCAAAAGCTTTTATTGCGATTGCGAAACTTGGTATCGATCCATAACCACCAGATACGGAATGCTTTGTCATCGTTTTTTGTAATTTGCGCCATAACGAACCATAATGGCGGGGCTATAATCCACAAAAAGATATTTATTGTCATAGCAATAACAGCGACCCCCATAACCATAACAATAAGCGGCATCATAGGGACACCCCACATTGTTGGAACACGTGTCGCTCCCTTGAATAATGGGAATGATTTCTGTTCTTGTGATTTCATGGAATGTCCTTGTTATTGGATGTTAAATAATATGTGGCTAATATAGAAGGCTGCACCAGCAATAATGACACTGAATGCCCACCGTATGAATGTAGATCTTGCAATGATGCGAAGTATATAAATAAGCAAAAGAAATAAAAGAATGATGGCAGCAGCAATAGGAATAACCATACTTAACCCATATTGCATCCCTATAAAAATATCTAAGCTTTTTGTTTCCGTTTGAGCATATGCAGATTGAGTTATTAAGCACACAATTAAAACGATAACAATAATACTAATATTGTTGCACGTTTTTGCTTGAAGAATATTTGATTGCTTCATATCTTTTATTCCTATTTAAACTGAAGGTGTTATGAATAACATTTCCTTTTTTGCAATATGTTTATATTATTGTTGGTGCAAACCTACAATCGATAGATATGCTTAAACATTCTGTGTTTTATTAATTATGGTTGATTTCAATTAGGTTTGAATAACATTGCAACAAGTTGGGTTGCTGAGCCAGCAATGATAACGCCGATTGCCCACCGTATAAATGTATCTTTTTCGATGTAACGCCCTGCATAGCCAATTGCTAAGCACAAAAGGATGACGGCTGCAGCAACAGGAATAATGTTATTAATAAGATCGTCTCTTAGAGTCTCTAAAGCTGTTTTAGCCTTGCCTAGGTTTGCATATGCAGGATGCGTTATAAGAAAGGTACTTGTAGCTACAGAAACTGCAGCGATTCTTTTTTTACTTTTTAATTGGAAATTAATGAAGTTTTTCATGTTTTACTCTTAAATTAACGCCTTTATGAATATTTTGCATTTCTCATTACAAGAAGAATGGTATACTGTTATGTTGACAATCACTAGATATAAGTTCTTACTTTAAAAATACTTTGTATTATAACAACTTATCCTTAGCCTTTGAATAGCATTGTAACAAGTTGGGTTGCTGAACCTGCGATAACGACCCCGATTGCCCACCGTATAAATGTATCTTTTTCGATGTAACGTCCAGCATAGCCAATTGCTAAGCACAAAAGGATGACGGCAGCAGCAACAGGAATAATGTTGTCAATAAGATCTGTTTTGAGATTTGTTAAAGCATCTTTAGCATTTTTTAGTTCTGCATATGCAGGACGTGTTATAAAAAAGGCACTTGTAGCTACAGAAATTGTAGCGATTCTATTTTTGCTTTTTAAGTGAAGATTACTTATTTGTTTCATATTTTTTACTTTATCTCGAGTAAAGACGCCATGAGCACACTTTATTCTTTTCAACATGTACTATCTTAATTGCTAAGACATATATAAATTGACAAATATTTAAGAATATTATGTGTTATACTGGCACGTAGTTATTTTCATTTACCTGCGAATAAAAGCGAAGCAAGTTGGGTTGCTGAGCCAGCGATAATAACGCCAATTGCCCACCGTATAAATGTATCTTTTTCGATGTAGCGTCCCGCATAACCAATTGCTAGGCATAAAAGTATAACGGCAGCAGCGAGAGGGATAATGTTAGTTGTAAGGTCTGTTTGGAGACCTTCTAAAGCTTTTTTAGCAGTATCTAGTTTGGCTTGTGCATATACAGGATGCATTATAATAAAGGCACTTATAGCTGAAAAAAGTATGGTAATTTTATTGTTACTTTTTGATTGGAGATTAATGAATTTTTGCATGTTTTCCTCTTATTAATACTTCAAATCATATTTCACATATCCAATATAAATGAAACTGCTATTAGTTTATTTACAATTGATGAATAATTTTACTTTTCATATAAACATTTTGTATTATATATTGTTATAGTTAAATTTAACCGGCTGCACCTGTGAATAACAGTTTAGCAAGTTGGGTTGCTGAGCCGGCAATGATAACGCCGATTGCCCATCGTATAAATGTATCCTTTTCGATGTAGCGTCCTGCATAACCAATTGCTAAGCACAAAAGGATAACGGCAGCAGCAACAGGAATAATGTTTGCAATGAGGTCATCCCGTAAAGCTTCTAGCGCTGTTTTAGCTTTTCCTAAAGTTTGTTGGGCATACACAGGAGAACCCATAACGAATACAGCTATGAATGCAGAAATCGCGATAACTTTATTATTATTTTTCTGAAAGCTAATTAATCTCTTCATGTTATTTTGTCTCATTAAATTGTGGTTAGCATAAATATCTTTTTGCGGGACAAAAAATAATTTATTGCATAATAAAAATACTGAAATTTAAGTTTTTTCTTTTATAAAAGAAACATTTCATGGTTTAAATAATAAAGCGACAAGCTCACCTGCTGAACCTGCGATGATGACACCGATTGCCCACCGTACAAATGTATCTTTTTCAATATAACGCCCTGCATAACCAATTGCTAAGCCCAAAAGTATAACAGCAGCAGCGATTGGAATAATTCCAATCAATTCTGTCTTGAATTTATCTAAAGCATTTTTGGCATTTTCTAACTTTTGTGCTTGAGCACACACGGGATGTGCTAGAAAAAAAGCAACCATTATTGTCGCATTTGAGATGCCTTTATTAACTGCTCTTTGAAAGATATTTGATTGTTTCATATTTTTTACCCCAATTTAGATCACAGTTGATATGAATAGTTTATTTTTCTGATATGGTTTTTATTGATATAGATAAAATCTTTGGAATTCAGGTTTCTCTTTGAATAAAAAGATGTTTTATGGTTTTGTGAATAACATACCCACAAGCTCACCTGCTGAACCTGCGATAACGACACCGATTGCCCATCGTACAAATGTGTCTTTTTCGATGTAGCGTCCTGCATAACCAATTGCTAAGCATAATAGTATAACGGCAGCTGCGATAGGGATAATCGTTGTTAATTCTTTTTGAAATTCGCCTAAAGCCTTTTTTGCATTTCCTAAACCTTGTGCTTGGGCCCATACAGGATGAGTCATAAAGAATGCAATTAAAGTTACAGAGATCTGAGTTGTTTTATTACGAACTATTGTTTGAAGAATATTTAATTGTTTCATGTTTTTCATCCTGATTAAGATTAAAACTCCCATAAATAACCCCTCGTTCATGAAGAAACTTAAAGAGATATTTTGGATCAGCCCAAGTTCTTAGTTTTCCTCTTTGTGTAAGAAGCGTATATTTATTTGGCTTTCCGGTGATTGGATCATCGGCAACAAACGTAAAATACCATTCCTTTTCCGAGCGCATCACAATTGTAATTTCTCGTGCTGCTTTCTGATTAAATGCTATATCAACGCTGTTCTGTTCTATCATTTTCATTTTTTGCCCTCAATTAGAAGAGATTTTATCTAATCTTACTAATTAGAGCTTTAATATTTCTTTATCTACTTTTCATTGTAATATCCTATCAAAATTTTAGTTTTAATTTGTGATAACATCAATCATCACTCTAGTTGCTTTCTTAATGAAGAAGAATTCTCCGTTGCAAAAGCATCATGAGTGCTACTTGCTTTATGTGTAAATACATCTTCTAGTTCTTCTTTGGAAAGAGCTTCTGTCTTCGTTGTTTGTCTTTGTTCTCTTTCATGAATTTCTATATATTCTTGTGACGTTTGATCATCTACAAGATGAGAAGTTTTTACTTCAAAAAATGAAGAAATCTTCTGCATATAAAGGTTATTTAAATTTCCTATATTGTAGAAATTTAGCGCGGACTGTAATGTATCCTCTTTAGAGTTATATACAAATGCTGTTGGTTCATAGTGGTAGGTTAAAGCGGTTTGTTTAGCTTTAAGATTTTTGCAAAAACTAAATGTGTCAAAAAGAAAAAATGATTCCACATCTACGACACCACTTTGTTCCAAGTTTACGTCAAAATTATGTTTACTTTGTTTAAATTGTCTACTTGTTGCACTTCCTTTTTTAAATGAAAATGATTGACGGAATAATTTATTATTATCTGTTATATAAACATTATCCCGCGCTCCTTGTTCGATGAGGGCTAAAAATACTGGGCAGGGGGTATTGGATATGTATGCAGCAGCAAACATTGTGAAGTCTGAGACAATCATCAGCAATACACCTTATTATGAAAAATTTTATGGATACAAATGCCAATTCTGTGTGGTGCTTTTTGTTGCCGTCTTTTGATTTTATAAATTTGCAGAATGGGATTGTTTAACTTAGAATATTCTTTGTGATTATTGAACTGTTCTTTTCTAAGAAGATGTCTAATATATGCCAATATCCAACCAATAAGGTCAATGTGAGGGATAAAATAGGACACATTACGCCAACCAATATTATTGGACTTATGGAAAAAAGCGCTGCTTTTAAGCAAGAATGATCGTTGAGATTTTAATGAAGGGACTTGTTTTATACAATTTTTTAGGTGCAAAAATCTTTTCAAAAAACATTTATACGAAGTAAAAAGCCATTGTACTTGAGGGGGTCTCTTATTCTCATAATAAATTACACCACCATTATAGGAAGAGGGCTTGTTCTTTGTCGCATATTGCCATAGTTTATAGAATAGCGATTTATATTTACCTTTGACTACTGACTCATGAGAGTCAGAGAGGTGTGATGGTGTTTGTGCACTGTACTTACCAGTTCTCATGATTGAACTGAAAAAATATACAGTGCTGGTAATTGATATACCAATAAACAGCTTTTTGTAGTCCAAAGCACATCTCCGTCAAAGTGATATATTTATCGTAATTTTAATTTCGATAACAAATAGACGAAAATCGTCTATAATTATGTTTAAAATATGGCAAAGAGTAGTTCTTTTTTGCAAGGGGAGTAATTAAGGTGAATGATCTCAAAAATATGAATTTTGATGAACTACAAGAGATGCGTACACAAATCGATGTGGAATTGAAAAAACGGCAAGCAAAGGAAAAGCAAAATGCGCGGCGAAAAATTCTTGAAATTGCTAATGCTCATGGAATTGATATCGCTGATCTTGTAAATAAAGAGCGTCATTATCGAAATCCTAATAACCAATGGGAGTTATGGAATGGGCGGGGACGTAGACCTAAGTGGATTAAAGAGTGGTTGGAAAATGGGTATACACTTGATGAACTAGAAGTAACATAACACATGTGTAATATTACAAGATAAGGGAATACTAAAAATATGAATGCAAGAAGTATGCTCTTTTTGATCATTTGATATACAAAGATAATAAACGGATGTAGAGTATTGAGTGATCGAATAAGACGATAGGGAGCATGAACCAATGTATTTAAATGAAAAAGGTATTGTTGTAATAAATTGGCATCATCATTAAGCTTGCCAGCTTAAAATGCTGTAATTTTACTCTTAACATTTAATGGAATCACGTCCCTCATATAAAATAGAACGCTATTGTGCTGCACATGTGCGTGCTTTTTTAAGAGATATGTCTTAAAGCTCGTTACACCTATTTCATGATGGAGCTCGTGTGGGATATAAGGATAAAGCGCTACCAGGAAGGATATAAAATTTAATAGAGCATTCTCATCTTTACACTTAATAAAAGAAAAAGCTGGCAGCATCTATACTGCGTCAGCTCTTGGATATTATGACATTTTTTGGTGTTGTGAGAACTCTGTGTGCGAGAGCTCTTAGCACTTGGGAGAGTGAGGCTTTTTACGCTTTTTTTCATGTTTTCACTCCCACGTTATTCCTGCTTATGACGTGTCAGAGTGTGATTTTGGTTACTTCAATATATAGAGATTTGAAATGAGAGGGGTTAACAATATTTGGGGTTTCTTATTCAAGTTGAAAACGATAAATGATCCTTATAAATCAATGCATTGATTTTAAGAGGAGCATTTTACCTCCTTTTTTATAGTTTTACTGACGTTGCTTTTTTTAGTCTGTGCACATAAATGGGTTTTATTGATTCCTTACAAAAAGGATTGAAATAAGAAAATTGATTGCGTCAGGATTCTAATCCAATACGTAAAATGATAATTTTATCAATCAATATGTTGTTAAATTAATATCCTTATATTTTTGAAATAGGTTTTGTAGAACAAGAGCTTTATGTTTTTCATAGATTTTGTTTAGTCTTTTTTTGTAAGACTATATATGTGAGACATTCACTTTATTTATTATTCGTATAGTAGATGTGAGTAAGTGTGTTGAAAATGGAAATTTTCTATGGCTAGTATGGGTTTTAATAGAATTTTATGACATATTTCTAAGTGTTTGTGATTAAAATTCATTGATATGCATGTATGTATCAGGAATAAAGAGTGCATTGAAAATGAAAAGATTGAGCATTTTTTATTTCTATCTGTTTTCTTTTATGGTGCAAAAATAGGGGTAATATGCAAGTTTACAATTATATGTGATGATATAGAGTGCGGAATACTTGGTTGTATATCAGAGTTTTTGAAATTGTGGCATTTCCATATAAATTGAAGGATTTGTCGTAAAATAGAACGAAACGGGATGCATTTGTGTTGCCAATTTACATGCTTTTTAAAAGAAATATTTTCAATGTAACTAAGCTCATTTTATGACACTGCTCGTGAATAATATAACGTATAAGTTCTCCTATGATCATATAAAATCTATCGTGCACCACCATCTTTATTTTAGTAATAGGATGTAAGGTGGTACTGTTACACACTTTGCCAATTTCCATGTTACGGATAGCTTTTTGCACTTGAGAGTGTTCATGAAAGGCGTTTTATTGCTTTCTTTAAATTGTTTTATCTATACGCCAATTCCGCTTGTGATATGCAAAAGACATAATTTTGATTATTTCAATATATACAGATTTGAAATTAAGAGTATTTTACAATCTTCAGAGTTTTCATTCAATATGAGAACAATGAGTTATTATTATAAATAATAAATGTTATGTGCTAAAAAGCTTTGTTTATTTTGTTATGCTGTGAAAGAGCGTCCTTTGAGGTGTGATGATACAACCTCCTTGAAATATTAAATGTTTTTTTCAGTGTGTTATGAATATTCTTAAAGGATGACTTGTTTGTCGAGTCTTAATGTTTAAATAAAATGTGTGAGGGAGAGGTCAAGGGAAACATTCGATAAAAACCCGCACTGTAAACAGATCAAGTCGAGAGGGAATTTTTTCTTAAAGTGGGAAGCCGTGTAGAAGACGTGGGGCATTTGGAGTGAGTCCGGCAGCTTCTTGAATGAAGTATTTTTTTATTTTTGGCGCTTGATTAATGATTCCAAGGCCGGTATCGCGGAGTATCCGTAAAAGAAGGCTATCATTAGAAAAGAGTTTATTAAGCCAATCATTGCTTAAAGCCATACGGACAATTTCAAAACGTCTCCAGCTTTGATAGCGTTCTAAAGCTGTGAGAGAGCCAATGTCAAGACCTAGTCGTGCTGTTTCAATAATCACTTCAGCCAGCGCAGCGCTATCGCGTAATCCTAAATTGAGTCCTTGTCCTGCAATGGGGTGGATGGTATGGGCGGCATCGCCAACGAGAGCAAAACGTGGTTTAACGCATTGACGTGTTAAAGAAAGGCTCAAAGCAAAAGCTTGACGTTCGCCATTCCAAGATAGTTTTCCTAATCGATGGCCGATGCGTCTTTCGAGTTCTGTTTCAAAAATAAGTGCATCCGCTTTGAGATAATATTGCGCAGTTTTATGGTCTTCATTCCACACAATAGCGGATCGGTTGCCTTTGAGAGGGAGAAGAGCGAAAGGGCCAGCAGGTAAAAAATGTTGAATTGCTTGACCATAATGGGGTTTTTCATGTTCAATTGTGCAGATAATTGCTGTTTGTTTGTAGGGATGAGAAAAGTTTCTAAGACCTGCTTTTTTGCGTAATTTCGAATGGGCTCCGTCGGCTGCAATAAGCAATTTTGTTTGCCAAACCTCTTCATTATTTAGAGTGACGGTTATGTGTTGGTCTTCTTGATGAAAATCAATGACACGCGTGTTTGCAATAACAGGGATATTGAGATCTTTAGCACGTTTTTTTAAAGTGTTGATGAGTTCTCTATGTTCTACCATAGCAGCAAAGGGTTCATTGGGGGTGATATCGCCTTCAAAGGTTAAAAGAGCGGGTTTGACAGGGTCATTTGTCCCTGTATCTGTGATGATCATTGAACGAATGGGTTGCGCATAGGGCTCTATAGGTTCCCAACATTGTAATTGTTTTAACATACGAATAGAAGCAGCAGCAAGGGCAATGGTTCGTATGTTAGAAGCAGGGGTATCTCCTTGTGGAGCAGCATCAACGATTTTTATTTTCAGATTAGGGGCTGTTTGCTTGAGTGCTATCGCTAGGGCTAAACCGACAGCCGCCCCTCCTGCAATGAGCAGATCACATTGTTTAGTTTTATGAGATTTAATTTTTTTATTGGGTTGTACATCTTTATTGCGATTAGAACACACAATTCTTCTTCCATTGTTTATAGTTTGCTTTCTTTTAAAAAGAATATCTTTTTACATTGCCTAAAATATCTTAACTTTTACTTTTCTCTCTGCTTTACAAAAACGAGATTTCTTTTTAGCGCCAATCTGATGACAGATTGGTTTTTCAGAGTTTTTCTGCTTAATTATTTATGTGATTCATCTTACAGATTTATCGGATAAGCTTTTTTAAATATCTTCTTCAATTCTTTTTACACTTGGTTGATAAAAAAGAAAACTAAAAATAAACAAAGATGGTCGTGTATTTTTTTAAGTTGTGTGAGTTACTTCAGTATGCTTGTCCTGAAGGGGGACATTTCGTTAGTATGATAGATAAAAATAGATAAAAAATTGTGGTCATTCGTGATGGTTAAAACAGTATTCATATTTCGCCGTTATCATGATGTAGCGTAAAAAATATTATTTGTTTAAGAAGGTGCCTATAGCACCCATGTAACACTTTACACATGAGGTGTTTTTGGGTTGATCGTGTGATAAATATTCAGGGAGAGCTTTTTTTGCGCCTTATGAAGGATTATCTCTTAGGGTGGTGGTATATGAATGATATGAAGTGGTTAGAAGGTAGAACGCACTAGATAAGAAGTCGGATTGTTTACAGGCTATTTGTTTACAAATTGGTACAGAGTTTAAGCTTCATCCTTTTTTAAGAGAGAGAGGGAGTTATAACTCTTTAAAATATAAAAGTTTTGTATTTGGAATTGATAGATGCACCGAAGTTCTTCTCCTTATGATTCATTAGAAGTGCGAAATTCTCAAGGTTCGCGTCTTATTGAGATGTTTTTACGTCAGATAGGAGTATTTATTGGGCTCGGGCTTTTGGGCTTTATTATTTTTTGTGTGTTTGCTTTGGCGACGTGGAATGTTGCGGACCCATCTTTAACTCATGCAAGTACAAATGAGGTTACAAACCTTATGGGGTGGATGGGGGCAATTTTTTCAGATTTTATTATGCAGTTTTTTGGCTTGGCAAGTCTTTCTGTTTTGTTGCCACCGTTATTTTGGTCTTTTCTCTTGTTGGCGCAAAAGAATATCTACAATTTGACTTTGCGCTTTTTTTTATGGGTGCTATCAACGATTTGTTTTTTAATTGCTTTTGCTCTTATGTCACCTATTACTTCTTTTACTTATTGGCCATTGCCAATGGGATTGGGAGGGGTTTTAGGAGATAAAGTTTTAAGTGTTGCTTCTTCAGTCTTTCCTCTTTTTCTTTCTCCTCCTTACACGGTGTTTTTCAGTGTTGTTTTTATTCTTTTAGGTTTTTTCACCGCTGCTTTTGCTGGTAATGTAATATGGCGGCGTCGAACAAAGAAAAGAAAAGAAAAAAACATTCCAAAAGACGAAATCATTAATCCAGTCTTTGAGTTGGAAGAAGATACGGAATATGCCACAGAGGAGGATCGTGAAAATCATGGTTTTTTTGCGACAACTTGTGGCGCTCTTTTGCATCTTTTTTATTTTTTACAAGCGCGTTTTTTTCGTTTATTCTGTTTCAAAAGGCGTTTTCAGAGTAAAGGGCAAGGAAAGCCATTTGATCGGATTGAGCCAACTTTTTTAGGTGAAAAAGTAAAGCGTGAGGAAAATCAAAATAAAGCTTATGTTTCTCCTGTTAAAAATCGAAAGTCTTTAACAGGTTCTTCAAATGGTGGCTTTGTTCTTCCACTTGTAGATTATCTTTCGGTTCCACCACCGTCTGTTAGGGATGCAAAACTTTCACCTGCTTCTTTAAAAGCAAATTCTCAGGAACTTGAAGGGGTTTTGTTAGATTTTGGGGTCAAAGGGAAAATTATAGATGCCTGTCCTGGACCGGTGGTTACTTTATATGAATTTGAACCGGCTGCTGGCATTAAGTCTTCTCGTATCATCAGTCTAGCAGATGATATTGCGCGCTCGATGCGCGCGATTTCTGCTCGTGTTGCTGTAGTTCCAGGGCGCAATGTGATTGGAATAGAATTGCCCAATGCAAAGCGTGAGATGGTTTATTTAAGAGAAATTGTGCAAGCGCAGGAGTTTATTGAAAGCAAAGCAAAATTGGGGCTTGCTTTGGGTAAGACAATTGGGGGAGAAGCTGTTATTGCGGATTTAGCAAAAATGCCTCATCTTTTGGTTGCTGGTACAACAGGATCAGGAAAGTCTGTTGCTATCAATACAATGATTTTATCTCTGCTTTATCGGATGACACCTGAGCAATGTCGTCTCATTATGGTGGATCCAAAAATGCTTGAACTTTCGGTTTATGATGGCATTCCTCATTTATTAACACCGGTGGTGACAGATCCTAAAAAAGCCGTCATTGCTTTAAAGTGGGCTGTTCGTGAAATGGAAGAGCGCTATAGTAAAATGTCAAAACTTGGCGTTCGCAATATCGATGGGTTTAATGCACGTCTCAAGGAGTCAGAAGGTCAAGGAGAGACAATGGTGCGTACAATTCAAGTTGGATTTGATCATGAAACTGGTGAGCCTCTTTATGAAACGGAAACGCTTGATTTTAGTCCTATGCCCTATATTGTTGTCATTATTGATGAAATGGCTGATTTGATGATGGTTGCTGGTAAAGATATTGAAGGAGCGGTTCAACGCTTAGCACAAATGGCGCGCGCTGCTGGTATCCATGTGATTATGGCAACACAGCGTCCTTCTGTTGATGTTATTACTGGGACGATTAAAGCCAATTTTCCTACACGCATTTCTTTTTCAGTGAGTTCAAAAATTGATAGCCGAACAATTCTAGGCGAACAGGGGGCCGAACAACTCTTGGGGCAGGGAGATATGCTCTTCATGATGGGAGGAGGACGTATTCAGCGTGTGCATGGACCTTTTGTTGCGGATGATGAAGTGGAGCAGGTTGTTGCACATCTCAAAGCGCAAGCACGACCTGATTATTTGGAAACAATTACGCAAGAAGTTGAAGAGGATGGTGCTGATGTTTCTTTGGCTTCTCCTTCAGAAGATGATCCCTATAGTCAAGCTGTTGCTATTGTTCTTCGTGACCGTAAGGCTTCTATTTCTTATATTCAACGCCGTTTAGGCATTGGTTATAACCGTGCTGCAACATTGATTGAGAGAATGGAAGAAGAAGGGATTATTAGTCCAGCAAATCATGCAGGGAAACGAGAAATTTTAGTCCCTGCTGAAGAAGAACGCTTTTGAAAAATCTTGATAATTGTTTTTTAATAATATCTTATAAAAATAGGTGGCTATCCTACTCTGCCGTAAAAAGTTGATATCATCATACATTGTTCCAGTCCTTGGTATTTGAGGCAATTCATAAGAAGTATTTTTATTCTTTAGCTTATATAATTTTTATCCATATGTCGGCCTTGCTTGTGA
Organism: Bartonella sp. AC329YNZD; assembly: GCF_042196685.1. Lineage (NCBI taxonomy): Bacteria > Pseudomonadati > Pseudomonadota > Alphaproteobacteria > Hyphomicrobiales > Bartonellaceae > Bartonella > Bartonella sp. AC329YNZD. The sequence continues at coordinate 15,460 of NZ_JBHIQS010000014.1, forward strand.
TATGTAAGCCAATGATTCAATATGAGATAAGTATATGGTGAGAAAATCTTACGGTATTTGACATTATGATTCACGGTGAAAAATGATAATTTACCATTATAAATCAAGGTATAGATGTGAAATAATGTCATGTGAGGTGCTGTAGTATAAAAGTATGCAAGGCTTGATATATTAAGTGTTTTTTTAAGGCTGTATTGAATATTTAAGGTAGGGGTTATCAGCTTTATGTAAGGTGAAGCATATGGGGTGAGAAGCCAAGGGGAACCTACTAAAATCCAAACTGTTTATAGATCTGATCGGGTGGGGACTTTTATTCTTTTTGGTGAAGTCAAACAACCTTTTTGTTTCTGAAAAGAGTTTTCAGATTCGCAAAGTACTATGTTTAGTTTTTCATCGGTTCGTGTATTGACTATAATCTATGTTGTTTCAAAGATTATGGGTGGGGAAAATATATTATGCGTTTAGCAAATTAGCAGAAACGTAGGAATGTGAGTACTTGTGGGAGCTTCAAAGGCAGATTGTTTCTTTGGAAACAATACCGCAAACGGTTAAAGAATATAAGACGGATGTTTTGGGGGGGCTTCTTCTTGAGCAGATGATTATTGTCAAGCTGTTGCTGTTGTTCTTTGTGATGATTAGGCTTCAAATGCTTATATTCAACACTGTTTAGGCATTGCTTATAATTCGTGCGGCGACATTGATTGAGAAAATGGAAGAAGAAGGCGTCATTGGTTCAGCAAATTATGCGGGAAAACGGGAATTTTGTGGGGGGACTTTTGGAGAAGAATACTTTTAAAAATCTTTTGATAGTTTTTTCAAATAATATCTTTATCTTATAAAGCAGGGTATTTATTCATCATTTGTTGTTTATGATAAAGCCAATTAAGTATTGCTTGGGAGCATTTTTTATGAAAACGTCTTTTTTGTCGCAAAGAAGAGTCTTTGGGTTTGTGGGGATTATTGTCTTTTGGTGTTTAACTTTTCCTGCTTTTTCGCAAGCCTCTAATAAAGTGGCAAAGGCGCAGAATGTTGTGAACCATTTTGCGGCAATCAAAACAATGACAGGTGATTTTATTCAATTTAGTCCAAAGGGAAAGATGTCTCAAGGAACGTTTTATCTAGAGCGTCCAGGGAAAATTCGTTTTATTTACAAGAAAATGCCTTTACAGATTATTGCAGATGGTCAATTTGTGGGCATTAACAATCGGGCTTTGAATACTTGGAACTTTTCACAACTTTCGCAAACGCCAATGAAATTTCTGTTGGATGATAAAATTGACGTATCTTCTGGGCGTTTGTTGGCCTTTCGCGAAGATCCTGGGGCCGTGACGATTGTTTTGCGTGATCAGACGATTGGGGTAGGGCAAATAAGGATGGTTTTTGATTCTCAAGGTTCTGCTTTGCGGCAGTGGACAATTGTTGACCAACAAAATTTGGAAACTACTGTGCAGATTATGAATGTGCAGACAGGCGTTCGATTCGCTAATGGAATGTTTAAACTTCCTTCGCAGAAATGAAGAAATAGTGTCACGTTATTGAGATTAAAACAGATGTTTTTTCGTATTGCGACTTGGAATATTAACTCTATTCGTTTGCGTCTTGCACAGGTTTTTCAGTATTTGGAACTCTTTCCTGCAGATGTATTGTGTCTACAGGAAACAAAATGTCCAGATGCTTTATTTCCAGTGAGAGACTTTGAGGCAGCAGGATATAAGCATATCGCACTGAGTGGACAAAAATCTTATAACGGGGTGGCTATTGTTTCTCGTTTACCTTTTAAAAAGGTAGAAAAGCGTTTTTTTTGTCAAAATCAAGATTGCCGCTATATTTCAGTAATTGTGGAAGTCCATGGGAGAATCTTGCGGATTCATAATTTTTATGTTCCTGCTGGGGGAGATATTCCTGACGCTGATGTGAATGAAAAATTTCGTCATAAGCTTGATTTTTTAAAGGAAATGTCTCTTATCCGCGCAGATCAGGAAAAGGGGATATCTTCTCTTTTGCTGGGCGATTTGAATATTGCTCCTTTGGCAGAGGATGTTTGGTCTCATCAACAATTGTTGAAGGTTGTAAGCCATACCCCCATTGAAACCGAGCGTTTACAGGATTTGTGTTGTCAAGGTGGGTGGGTTGATCTTATGCGGTTGCATATTCCTGTTCCTACTAAACTTTACACATGGTGGAGTTATCGTGCACGCGATTGGGCGCTTACGGATCACGGGCGGCGGCTTGATCATATTTGGTCCTCTCCAGATTTAGCGCCTTTTGTGGTGGATCTTGCGACTTTTCGTGATGCACGCGGATGGGAACGTCCTTCAGATCATATTCCTGTGCAAACTGTATTTGATTTTACAAGTTAATTTTGAAATAAGAGGTAAATAAAGTATTAATATAAATAATGATTCTGAAAAAATGCGGGAGACTAGATGCATATCAGAAATCTCAAATGGGGCGCTTCTTGGGGATTGCTTTTTTGTGTCTTGCTTTGTTTTCTTTTGTCAGGATGTATGGTTGGTCCAAATTATCATAAGACATCTTTTCGTGTTCCAGCTCAATGGGGACAGAAATTTGCCCAGATATCTGGGCATTCAATTGCCCTTGCTGGATGGTGGCGACGGTTAAATGATCCAGTTTTAAATGCGTTAATGGATGAGGCTATTTCTGGGAATAATGATGTTGCAGTTGCTAAAGCCCGAGTTCGTGAGGCACGGGCGAGTTTAGGGCAAGCATTGGGATCTTTGTTGCCAAGTGCGTCAAATACAATTTCAGGAACCCGTAGCGGATCTGAACAATCTGGTGCATTGAGCCAATATCGTAGTGGATTTGATGCGAGTTGGGAGCTGGATTTTTTTGGTGGGCATAAGCGAGGCGTTGAAGCAGCACGATATGGTCTTGAAGCGGTGGTGGAAGATATGCGCGCTACCATGGTCATATTGTTAGGAGAGGTGGCAACAAATTATGTTCAAATACGCGGTTGGCAACAAAAGTTGTTGATTGTGCGGCAAATTGCTGCAACACAGCGCAAAACATATGAATTGATGCGTGCTAAATTAGCAGCAGGTGATATTTCTGAACTTGATGTTTCAAATGCAAAAGCGCAAATGGCCAATACAGAAGCCGATATATCTCAGATGGAAGCCAATGTGGCAATGAGTATGCATCGCCTTTCCGTTTTGACTGGTCATGTCCCTACGGCTTTGAAGGGACTTTTGCAAAACAATGCCAAACAAGTGAAAATTCCACAACCACAATGGCCAATATCAGCAGGAATTCCAGCAGATATTTTATTGTCGCGTCCAGATTTACGACGGGCAGAGCGCCAATATGCGCAAGCAACAGCCCGCATTGGTCAGCGTGAGGCAGAACGTTATCCATCCCTCACTTTAACGGGGAATATTTCAACAGCAGCAACAGCAATGGACCAATTATGGAAAAGTTCAACCATTGGCTGGTCTTTTGGACCTGGTCTTCGTTTCCCTTTCTTTAATGGAGGACAGATTGTTGCCTCTATTGCGATGGCGCGGGCACAGCGTGATCAGGCTTTTATTACTTATCGGGCGGCTGTATTGAGTGCTTTAGAAGATGTGGAAAACGCGCTTGTGAGATTAACAAAAGAACATCAGCGCCTTGAAAAGCTTGTCATTGCAAATAAAGCTTTTTTGCATTCTTTACAACTTTCACGAAGCCTTTTTGAAAATGGAAATATCAGCTTCCTTGAATTGTTAAATGCTGATCGTTCCTATTATTCTGCGCAAATGGCACTTAAAGATAGCCGTATTGCTTTAGCTACCCAATATATTGCTCTGATGAAAGCATTGGGGGGGGGATGGGATGGAGTCGTTGATGTGTCACGTCCGGAAGTTGTTGATGGTACATCCCATTCGCTTGTAAAGGTAGGGCAATGAAAAAAAATTTCATCAAAGATTTCATTAGAAAACACAAAAAACTTTCGTTATTTCTTATTTCTCTCTTCATTATCATCATTTTATTGTGGCTACGCTCTGTTTTTTTTGGAACATCCACACCAATATATATGACAGCTGTGGTGAAGCGTGGTGATATCGAGGAAAGTGTTTTGGCTTCTGGACTTGTGCGTCCTTATCGGTTGGTGGCGGTTGGGGCACGTGCTACGGGGAGGGTGGTTTCCATGCGCGTTCTTCCAGGCAGTGTTGTCAAAGAAGGAGATCTGTTGGCAGAAATTGATCCTACAGATCAAGAAAATGATCTGAAAAGAAAAAAAGCAGCTTTATCTCATTACTATGCGAATTTAGTGGAACAAGAAGCTTATCTTGCTCTTGCTCAGAAAAATTTAGCGCGGCAGAAAAAAATGATAGAATCGCGTGCAATTTCAAAAGCTAATCTTGATGATGCAGCAACACAAGTGAAAATACGCGAAGCGCAAATTGCTCAACTGCAACAGCAGATTGTACAAGCCAAAATTGATGTGGAGAGTGCAGAGGTTAATCTCGGTTATACGCGAATAACTGCTCCTTCGGCGGGAACCGTTTTGGCAACGGTTGTTGAAGAAGGACAGAATGTTAATGCTGTTCAGTCTGCGCCTACAATTGTTATTCTAGGCGATTTATCAAAGATGACAGTCAAAGCGCAAATTTCGGAAGCTGATATTCTTAAAGTTCATGCCGGACAACCTCTTTATTTTACGGTATTGGGCAATTCACACCGTCGTTATGAGGGCACTTTGGAAAGAGTCGAGCCGGCTCCTGAATCCATTCGTGCTGATGTGAGTATTAATCCTGGCGCAGGAGGATCTAGCTCTCTTGTGTCATCGGCAATTTATTATAATGGGGTTGTGCATGTTGATAATAAAGACAATTTTTTGCGAACCTATATGACCGCTCAAGTTCATATTATTCTAGGACGTGCTCAGAATGTTTTGTTGGTTCCAAGTGATGCTTTGCGTGATGAAACAAAAGAACACAAAGCATGGGTTTCACTTTTGGTGGGAAAAAATAAAGTGGTGGCAAAACAAGTGACTGTGGGGCTTAATAACAAAGTGATGGCAGAAATTGTTTCAGGGCTTCAGGAGGGGGATGTGGTTATTACCGGTTCACGCGATGGTGTGATGCCAGAAATCCCTTATGAACAGAGCGAAGATGAGAATTAAACTATGAAAGCAGAAAAAGCAGATACTGTTTTCGTTTTAGAAAATATTGTGCGCAAATTCCCTGCGGGTGAAACATTTGTTACTGTTTTGAAAGAGATTAATCTAACCATTAAACGTGGTGAAATGGTGGCGATTGTAGGGGCTTCCGGTTCTGGAAAGTCCACATTGATGAATATTTTAGGCTGTCTTGATCGACCAAGTTCTGGTCGTTATTGGATTTCAGGAAAAGAAATAGCTTCTCTTTCTGCTGATGAATTATCAGCTTTGCGGCGCAATCATTTTGGATTTATTTTTCAACGCTATCATTTGTTGAATGAACTCACCGCTCTTGGAAATGTTGAAATTCCAGCTATTTATGCGGGCTGTGCTCCAGATGTGAGAAAAAAACGTGCTCAGGACTTATTAACACGCTTAGGCATGGGAGAGCGAGTTAATCATCGTCCTAATCAGCTTTCAGGAGGACAGCAACAGCGGGTGTCTATTGCGCGAGCATTGATGAATAATGCGGAGGTTATTCTCGCTGATGAGCCAACAGGTGCTTTAGATAAACATAGTGGTCAAGAGGTGTTGCGTATTTTGGATGAGCTTCATCAAGAAGGGCGCACCATTATTATTGTAACGCATGATATGCAGGTGGCTGAAAAAGCAGATCGTATTATCGAAATCAGTGATGGGGAAATTATTTCAGATACTGTATCAAAGGGTAAAAAAACAAAGGTTGCGTCTTATATTCAGGAAAAGCAAAATTTGAAAGATCAAAAAACATTAGGTTTTTTTCGTTCTTTTGTTGAACGTTTTCGTGAAACATTTGTTATGGCTTTGTTAGCTATGAATGCCCATCGTATGCGGACTTTTTTAACAATGCTCGGGGTGATTATCGGTATTGGAGCAATTATTGCCATGGTGGCTTTGGGGACTGGCACGCGGGAAAAAATACTGGAAAATTTTAAAAGTTTGGGCTCCAATACCTTGACTATCTTTCCTGGGAAAAGTTTTTCTGATCCACAATCAGAGAAGATAACCAGTCTTGTTGAAGCGGATGCAGAAGCTCTTTCTGGCTTGCCCTATGTTTCTGGTGTAACGCCTCAGATTTCAGCAAGTTCTACGATTCGTTTTGGTTCCGTTGAAGCTAATGCTGTAATTGCTGGGGTGGGAGAACAATTTTTTCAAACACAAGGGCTTAGAGCTGTTGAAGGACAATTGTTTGATCAAAAAAGTGTGAGTGAAAGGGCTGTTGATCTCGTTATTGAAAAGGAAGCCGTTTCTGTTCTTTTTCCTCATAGCCATGAGAGTCCACTTGGAAAAGTGGTGCATGTGGGAAAGGTTCCTGCACGTATTGTGGGGGTGGTCGATCCGCAAAATAATGGAGGTAACTCAAATACGTTGCAGATCTATTTGCCCTATACAACCGTGCAAACTCGTTTTCTTGGGACCACGCAGGTTCGTGCCATTATGGTTAAGATTACTGATGAGATTGATTCACATTTAGCAGAGACTATGGTGCGACGTTTTCTCATTATGCGCCATGGAGGGGAAGATTTTTTTATTAGAAATTCCGAATTTTTTCGTGAACGTATCATGGAGAGTACGCATATTTTAACGCTTTTAGTGTCTTCAATTGCAGCAATTTCATTGATTGTAGGGGGGATTGGCGTGATGAATATTATGTTGGTCACGGTTTCTGAGCGGATCAATGAAATTGGGGTGCGTATGGCTGTTGGTGCACGGCAGAGTGATATTTTGCAACAATTTCTCATTGAAGCAATTTTAGTGTGTATGATTGGAGGCGGTTTAGGAATCCTCTTTGGATTTTCTATTGGAGGCTTATTTTGGCTCTTTAAGGCACCTATCCACTTGGTTTATACAATTGATTCAATTATTGTATCTCTTACTTTTTCGACACTTATTGGGATATGTTTTGGCTTTTCGCCAGCGCGACAAGCTTCACGGCTTGATCCTGTTGTTGCACTCTCGCGTGATTAAGCGGTTATCAATTTAAGATATATTGGTTGTTATATCAACTTGAACGAAACATTTATGAAGCAAAATATGGATGGGAAAAGTTTAGCATTATTTGCTGCTTTCTCCTAAAAAATGCTGTATTTGTTAAGTGGAATCCTACTAGACCATGAAGTTTATAGCACAACGCATCATGTGAGATGTGGTGGTATAGGGTGTGTAAGCTTCCTTGAGGTATTAAATGTTTTGGGAATACTTTGTGAATATTCTTCAACTTTTCTTATCGCACCTTTGCAAGTGAATCCCATTAAGCAGAAAGCTAAGCGGAATCCGCTAGAATTGAGACTGTTTACAGACTGGATTTCTTTAAGAATCCCTGTCTTTTCAGATGTGTAAAGGAAGCTAAATGAAATATAATGCGCGCTGACTTTTAAGATTTAATCTAAAGAAGCGGGGGGAAGTGAAGTGTATATCTTTTAACAAACAAAAGAACAAAAAAGCAAGTCAAGACAAAAATAGCTTAAAATCCACCCCTCCAAAAAAACAACTGGTATACGAGGCGTGTTAATCTATAGAGTTTCCCTTTTGTTTATTCGTAGACTGGTTCTTTTTTTCACACATTGTATGGCAATAGAAGGAACGTTCGTATGAATAACCTTTGGTTTGGGATTCTTTATAGCTTTATGCGATGGAGATATAGGTTCCTGCGAAGCTTTAGATTTGTATGGAGTATGCGATAAACACACCTATGGGTTTATGTTGCTGGGAAGCTAAAACTATATTGCTTATTATGTGTATTGGCATAGCTTATTATTGGTTTTATGATAGATTTTAATTGCGTTTAGCTTCAGGCGACAAGCTTTTAACTTTTTAAATAGAGAAACATCAAAAAGCAGTTCACAAAAATAAAAATAATGAAACAAACCTCCACATTCTCGTGAATGGTACGCATTGCCTTATGTTTTTGTTCTTCACGTTCTTTAAAGGGGGTGTGTTTTCTTATGGTAAAAAGAATGCTGCAAACAGAATATACTTTATGTTGCACATTTATGCACTTATGTTAAAGAAACATCTCTTGGTGCGTTCAAAGTTCATTTCATGGTGCGCGTGTATTAAAAAGAGAGTTTTCGTTGAGAGGAAGTTCCCTAGACTGCTATAAGGTCTATTTATCCCCTCCCTCTTTAGGCTTCATGAAGTAATAAGCCAGCACCGTTACACTATTTGCCAGACTCCAATGGTAATACTGCTTAGCACTTGGGATAATTGATAAGAGGTATATTTTACATTCTTAAGTGATAAGGGCTGTTGCGATATTTCGGATATGGGTAAAGTGTATGGCTTTTTGTATTTTTTATGAAACATAAAGATGGTGGTATAAATAGATCTTATAGTGGTCTGGGGAGGATTCATTTACGAGGGCTTTTATCCTATTGGGATATCATATACAAATCAGAGCTGCGAGATAAGTTTTGGATGTGAGAGATGTTTCTTTAAAACAAGTACGTGAATGTGCCAGTATATTGAGGCATTCTACTTTGCTTTTATATTCTCAAGCTAAGGATAGTCCATATATCCCCATCAACCTGATCTTTATGGATATGACACAAAGGATATGTACAAACCACTTAAGACAAAGCATTAATTTATAATGATAATTTAGCGTTATTCAATTTGAATTAGAAAACCTAATACCGTAAAATTCTCTCATTTCAAACCTGCTTATCTTGAATCAATCAAAATTACTTGCTTGCACGTCACAAGCGGGTAGGCTATGTGGGTAAAAAATGTATAAGAAAGAATTAAAAATGGCTCTTATGAACTGTCTTAAGTGCCAAGAGTTGTTGCAACACCTACGGGCTGGCAAAGTGGTGATGGTGCCGGCTTGCTTCTTCACAAATGTACAGATGGAGGTGCACAATGGATTTACCGTTATACCATCCATGGTTGCTGTCGTGAAATGAACTTGGGGGCGTTAAGAATGTCTCTTTAAACAAGCCCGTGCAACTGTAACTGGGTGGCGCTCTGTTCTTCGCGAAGGTCGTAACCCAATTAAAGAACGTGACAAACAAAAACGTGAGGCAATAAGCAATCTCCATTATTTAAAAGATATTGCTTTAGATACTTTTAAAAATTGTAAAGCTGAATTAAAAGGAGATGGTAAAGATGGAAACTGGTTTTCACTTTGAAATTTCACATTTTACCCAAATTAGGCTGTTTGTCTTTTTCAGGAGATTATACAAACAGAGATACGCAATACCCTTGCTCCTATTTGGCATACAAAAGTTGATACAGTGCGTAACGCACTGAAACGTCTTAATATTTGTCTCAAACATGCTGCTGCCTTGGGGTTGGATGTCGATTTAAAAACAACAGAAAAAGCACGTGCTCTCTTAGGTAAACAACGCCATAAAACCTTCAATAGATCGGCTATGGATTGGAGAGATGTGCCGGCTATAAGATATTTTGCGAAGTATCAATCCTAACACAATAGGCTTTGCGCTTGCTTTGCCTTGAGGGGCAGGGCTTTTCTATAATCTTATGGAGGAAACCCGTGTGGAAGTGAAAAGACAAAACGCTATGAAGCGGCCAGAAGGTGGCAAGGTTTAAAGTCACAAGAATAAAGGTCAGAAGGCGGTTCTGATATAGACTTGCAGTGTTTTAATATATTGGAATATGAGAATGCGGGCTTGCCTGATCTGTTGTATTGTGCTTTCAGCTTTGCTCTTCTTCACAGGATAAGCAATGAAATGGATATCAGGCATGAGATATTTAAGTTCACGCATCGAGCGCCACACATGGTAATCATGGGTGACGATATAAAGGGTTTTATAGTGATGCTTTTTGATCCAAGCGGCGCTTTCTTCGGCGTTTCCTCTGGTGTTAATCGCTTGATGCCCAATGTCAATACAACAGGAGATAAGCCGTGGGGTAATATGCATGTTATGCATGAAACTCTTCAGGTTGGTTGTGGTGTTTACACCACTGATGAGGAGTCGTGAACCAAGCCCCTTTTGTAAGAGATGAAGTCCTGTCTCTATTCGGTTTTCTCCGCCTGTAAGCACGATAATGGCATCCGCTTTGGGGAGAGGCGTTGGGGGGACAAGTCGTTCGGTTTTTTCAGAAAAAATAATAAAACCGCCCCAGAAAATGAAAACAGTGATTGCAAGAGTAAGGGTTGTTGGTGGAAAATAGCGAAATAAAAGCCATGGAGACCAACTATTATAGTGGGGCCGTTTTGGAAGAGGACGTTCTAAATTGTTTTGCGTCAATAAGTTGAAAGTGTTGTGAGTCATAAATTAAAATAAACCGTTTTCACATTGATCGATTTTTTTCAGTTGCGCTAAAATAGTCATGCGATTTGTAAGGGTGGTGAGAAAAGAAACGAAAATAATAAGCAGAGTGATTTTGCCATAAGGAACGGAACTTATGGAAATATGTCCTAATAAAGCCGTTATTTGGCTGGCTTCTGCTCTTCCCAAGTTATAATTTGTCCAGAGACAAAAGGCTGAAAACAGAAAGATGCTTGTGAAACCACCATATAAAGCACCGCGCAGTGCCGTTTTAAAAAAATGCCAATCAAATTGACGCGCAATGAAAAGGGTTTCAGTGCCAAGAAAATATAGCACATTAATAATATGGGTATTTTCTGCCAATGCATTGCGGGTGGCAAAAATGATGGTGAGGATTAGAGAGCCTAGAACCAATGCTAAAATTGAAAAACCGATAAAAACCGTGGTGTATGCCATGGTCGCAAAACGATGGACCCAAACACGGTGATCATCAAATTGACCGCCTGGAATTTGAGTTTTAATGGCATGATTGATGGCAGCAAAATTGATTTTTTCATCTCTTTTCAGAGTCACAATGATGAGGCGGGGAAGGGGAAGTTCATTGATATTGAAGCCTGTTCCAAGCCATGGCTCTAGTAATTTTTCTGTAGCTTTTTGGTCAACAATTTTTGCATCTTGTACACCAGAAAATGTTTTAACCAATTGTACGGCATCACGGAGTGCTTTGTTGATATCAACATTGTCAACGGGGCGTATTTGTATTGTTGCTTCATAGCTAATCTGATTACTCCAATTTTGGGCGGCATGTTGGACTAAATCAACACCGATTAAGGTGAGACTTGAGAGAAATGTCATAATTGCAATCACTGCAACCAGCGCTTTTCCAGAAATATTGCTACTGGGAATAATCGCTGTTGTGTTTTTTTTATTACTTGTAAAAATGGGGAAAGACTTATTCATGAATCGTCATCCGTCCATTATGGAGAAGCATACGCCGTGCTGCAACTTGTTCCATTAAGGCAATATCATGGGTGGCAATGATAACAGCTGTTCCAAAACGATTTAATTCAATAAACAAACGGAGTAGGCGTTTTGCCAAGGGGGGATCGACATTTCCTGTTGGTTCATCCGCAAGGAGGATTTCAGGCTGGTCAATGAGCGCGCGTGCAATGGCTACCCTTTGTTTTTCTCCGCCGGAAAGAACCGGTGGTAAAACATGAATGTGATCTCCCAGACCTACCCAACAGAGAAGATCTTCCACTTCACTGCGATAGGTTGCTTCTTCTTGTCCTTTTATGCGTAAAGGCAAGGAAACATTTTCATAAGTGGTCATGTGATCAAGGAGACGAAAATCTTGAAAAACTACACCGATACGTTGTCGTAGCGCAGGGAGCTCTTGTCGTTTGAGCAATGCTGTGTCTGTTCCAAAGAGATCAATATGACCGCGGGTGGGTTTGAGTGCCAAAAACATAAGACGCATCAGCGACGTTTTCCCTGCTCCAGAGGCACCTGTGAGAAATTGAAATGATCCAGGAGGAATATGAAAGCTAATATCACGAAGGACCTCAGGGCCCATTCCATAGCGTAGGCCGACATTTTCAAAATGAATCACTTTTTATTATTACTCCTGATTTTATATTGCATCATTTATTCTAAGAACTCTTACTTTCATTGCTTTAGATTTTTGTTGTAAGCTTGCTTATTTTAGATTTCATGGTTTTCAATATTTTTTATACACCCTCGTTATAGATAAATATTTTTGCTCAAGAATATTATCACTTATACTTTCTTTTTTTAGCTTTGTTTATGATTTTAGCAGGAATTTCAAAGTGATTCTAGCATAAACATCAGAACTATTTTTCCTTCTTACTCAGAGGTTTTTTTGCACTGAGTGGACATTGGGTGATTTTAAAAAGCTATATTGCTCTTTTTATCTTACTTTCTTATTCTTGTTCGTATCCCAATCCTGAGGTTTTGGCTTAAATTATTTCTTACCTCTCATGAAGAAAAGCGTTTGTTGTTAGAATGATTGAGCTTTTCATGAATTGTTTTGTTTTTTATTATCCTCGGTGGTTTTCGTAATAATGCTGAGATAATTTTAGCAAAAAACAAAAACCACCGTATGTTGTATTTCGTCGTGTTTTTTAGTTTTGTCGGTTGGCAATCAGATCTTCAACAACTTGTGGTTCGGCAAGGGTTGAAATATCTCCGAGAGTATCAAAATCGTTTTCAGCGATTTTTCGTAAAATACGTCTCATAATTTTCCCTGATCGTGTTTTGGGAAGCTGCGGAGCAAACTGAATTTTATCCAATATGGCAATAGAACCTATTTCTTGTCTCACATGGTTGATAAGGTCTTTTTGCAATTCTTCACTTGGCGCTGTTCCTTCCATGAGGGTCACAAAACTATAAATTCCTTGTCCTTTAATGGGATGCGGGTAACCCACAATAGCTGCTTCTGATACAGAGGGATGAGAAACAAGGGCTGATTCAATTTCAGCGGTTCCTAACCTGTGCCCCGAGACATTGAGTATGTCATCAACCCGTCCTGTGATCCAATAATAGCCGTCACTATCGCGCTTACAGCTATCGCCTGAAAAATATTTTCCTTTATAGGAGGAAAAATAAGTTTGAATAAAGCGTTCATGATTCTTATAAAGTGTGCGCATTTGTCCGGGCCATGAATCACTGATACAAAGATTGCCTTCTGCTTCACCTTCTAAAACATTGCCTTGGGCATCAACAATTTGGGGTTGAACACCAAAGAAAGGACGTGTGGCCGATCCTGCTTTGAGGGGGGTTGCACCGGGCAGGGGCGTGATCATATGCCCCCCTGTTTCTGTTTGCCACCATGTATCGAGAATCGGACAACGGTCATTTCCAATTATATGATAAAACCATTCCCATGCTTCTGGGTTAATAGGTTCTCCTACTGTGCCTAAAAGACGCAACGATGTTCTGTCTGAGTGTTCAACAAACGAATTTCCTGCTCCCATTAAGGCGCGGATAGCTGTTGGTGCGGTATAGAGTGTATTGACTTGATGCTTGTCGACAATTTCCCAGAATCTGCCTTTGTCAGGAAAGGTTGGTGTGCCTTCAAACATTAAAGTGGTCGCACCATTGCATAAAGGTCCATAAACCAAGTAAGAATGACCGGTTATCCAACCAATATCAGCTGTGCACCAGTAAACTTCATCGGGGTGGTAATCAAAAACATATTGGTGAGTTATCGAGGCAAAAATAAGATAGCCTGCTGTGGTATGCAAAACACCTTTGGGTTTGCCGGTTGAGCCTGAAGTATAAAGAATAAAAAGTGGATCTTCAGCATTCATGGGTTCTGCTGGACAGTCTCTTTGGGTATGAGCTATCTCTTCGTGGTACCAAAAATCACGCCCCTCTACCCATTGAATGGGGCCACAAGTTCGCCGTATAACCATGACTTGGTCCACATGCACATTTTGGCGCGCGGCTATCTCAATGGCATGGTCAACGTTGTCTTTTAAGTTAATCCGTTTGCCGCCACGCAAGCCGTGATCAGCGGTAATCATAAAGGTTGATTCACAGTCAACAAGGCGTCCTGCTATTGCTTCAGCAGAAAAGCCTGCAAAGATAACCGAATGAATGGCTCCAATGCGGGCGCAGGCAAGCATGGCATAGGCTGCTTCGGGTATCATGGGGAGATAAATGGTTACTTTATCGCCTTTCTTAATGCCACGACTTTTCAAAAGATTAGCAAAACGACAAACATGTTCATAAAGCTCGTTATAGGTTATTTTTTTATCATGATAAGGATTATCCCCTTCCCAAATGAGCGCGATTTTGTCTCCATGGGTTTTCAGGTGGCGATCAATGCAATTATAAGCTACATTTGTTATCCCATCTTCATACCATTGAATCGATACATCTCCGTTAAAAGAAGTGTTTTTTACTTTTGTAAAAGCTTTAAACCATTCAATGCGTTGACCATGTTTTGCCCAGAAGCTTTCTGGATCATCGATGCTTTCTCGATACCATTGTTGATAAGTTTCCTCATCGAGTAAAGTATTTTTTTTGATCTCTTCTGATATTGGATAAATTTTTTCGGTCATGTTTCCCTCATTTTATTGTTTAGAAAAATCTGCCTCTGTATTTTTGTATGGTTATATTTTGGCAGAGTTTTCCCAAAAGCTTTTCATTATGAGGTTAGACTAAATGACAAAGATTAGAATAGTCAATTTTTAAATCTGATACGTTTGTCTTTAAGAGAGTATTTTATGCTTTTAGGATATTCAAATATGGCAAAGGCTATTGCGGTATAGAGCTTTTTATAAAAGCATAAAGATATTAAAAACATACCCCTATAAAGGAGAGGGAATGAGAATGCTTTTTAAAAGAATAAATTTACTAAATATTAATATAAACCAAAATATCTACATAAACTATCAAAAATAATGAACATAATTACTGTATATAATGTTGTTTTTATAGCTACTTTCCAACTGTAACCACCAATTTTTTAAAACCAATAGCATATATAGGGATGAATACAAAGAGAATGCAAAACAGCCTTATGATTTCGTAACGAATATTCATTATAAAAAACCCTGATTATAAGAGGTGATCCACAATAGATATCCCTGAAAAATATTTTATCCAAAGATGTAGATATTTAACTTTGGTATATTCTTTCAAATATATTTACAAAACTACTAATTTCAGAGATATCTTTGTTGCTATTCTCTATAAATTAGAACCGACAATTCCAAGCTGATTGTCCAAAGCCGTAAAGAGCACCTCCAATGAGTCCCCCTCCAAAACCTACAACTCCACCTGTAAGAGCACCTTGTAGTCTTCCAAACAGATACCCTCCTGCTGCACCTGTTAGTTCTCCCTCAGTTGCTAGTTGAGTGGAGTGTGAAAACATGTCATTAGCAAAACCACTAACGCTACATGCATTTCCATGAATAGGTCTTGAATTGTGCGAATGACCAAAAGAAGGCTTTGTCGCTATATGACCGAATGTGTTGAATGAACCAAACATATTAATTCTTCTTAATTATCTACATTAAAAGTAGTATCAAAATGATACATTTTAAATGGCTATCGCGTATTTTTAGAGAAATGTCAAAGATAAATTTTAAAAATGTAAATAAAAATACTGTATAAATAATAACTATAATATGTATACATGAAATATTCCCTGTTTTTCCTTAATTAAAGTTTAAAATCAGAAAAATTGCGCATATGAAAAGTTGAAGTTTTTCTATTTGTTTACGAGAAATATAAAGAGATATCGTTATTGAAATCTGCTTTGTTGCTATTGTTTTTCTTGCATGTATTATGCGCACATGCGTGGGATTCGTTCTTTTATTTTTCAGGCGGATATTGACCGTATTTTACGCTTTGTAAAGCATAGAAAGTCTCTATGCTATCGTTGACCTTATAGATTGCTATCATGTTGTTTAGCGCGGTTCTTGGTGCTCTATTGGGTATTTGAGATGTTTATTTTGCTCAAGTGGCTTACATGAAAGAGTTTTGTTACTGTATTATGCAGCCATAAGCTTTTTTTATCTACTTTACACCATTGGCATATGGGGAAATTGTGCGCGCGTGTTGGGGAAGTTAAGAGAATTCGTGGTTTTTAATGGAGATCATTGCGATGATCTTATTAAATATTCTTTTGTAATTATTTATTTCGCGAAAGTTTTTTCATTCATGCGCAACGCCCCTCTTATCATTTTGCCTTTATATAAGGATTTATTTTTTACGTTGCTTTTGCTGGAGAGGCGGTCAGAGGGGAGTAAAGTAGAGCTAATGTGCGAGAATATGAGAGCCAAATTGTAACGCTATCTTGAAGCTATTGTATGTGTTGTGGATGTGCCGGTAAGAAATTTGAGAAGACCAGCTTTTTTGCTTATTTTGCTAACAGGATGAAAGAGGGACTGGAATCTTTTTTGCTAGAATTGCTCTTTTATTGATATTGAAGGAAATATTTTTTCTCATTTCTGCTGTTTTGGGCTTGTTCGTAAAATTTTCAATGGGAATTTATATGAAGGGGGAATGAATTTATATGAGAGGGAATTGCTTTACACAGGGCGTTTTCCAAATAAAGCAGAGCCAATGCGAAGGACGTTAGAGTCAAACTGTAGAGCGGTTTTGAAGTCACTGGACATACCCATGGAAAGCTTTGGAAGACCTGCTTGTTTTGCTAATTTTGCTAAGAGCGCGAAATAGGGGCCGGGGTTTTCATCGACAGGGGGAATGCCCATAAGTCCGATGATATCAAGTCCATAGTTGTTTTTGCATTGGTTGACAAAAGATATAGCTTCTTGTGGTGCGATACCACTTTTTTGCGGTTCTAAGCCAATGTTAACCTGAACATAGCAGGGAAGATGCCTTTTTTGCTTTTGCATTTCCTCCATCAAAACTTTGGCTATTTTTGCACGATCAACCGTTTGAATGACATCAAAAATCTTTACAGCTTCAGCAGCTTTATTGGACTGTAGGGGGCCGATGAGATGAAGTTTAATATTTTCAAATTGTTGACGTAAAGCAGGCCATTTTTGTGCTGCTTCTTGTACACGGTTTTCTGCAAACAAAGATTGTCCTGCTTGCAAAAGGGGTCGTATATCAATAGCAGAAACAGTTTTTGAAACAGCGATAAGTTCAATTTCTTCTACAGGGCGTTGTAACTCTTGGCATATTGCTGCAATATCTTTTTGAAGGTTTTGCCATGATTCAATGGAAGGGGCATCAAGGGGAGTTTGTATCTTCATATGTTTGTGCTTTATCGTTGTTGTTCAAGAGTTGGTCGTTTTTTTTAAAGTTTTATAAAATACTTAGGGAAATATTTCACGAAAATGTTGACGATGAGGTTAATCCATGATCAAGCATAATAAAACAAGTTTTTGGTTCTGTTTTATTAAAAGAGTATAATGGGAATGACGATTGAGCATTATAAGATAGGCGAACGCTATAATCCACGTGCGAGAGAAAAAAAATGGCAAGAAATTTGGGATGAAAAGAAAATTTTTCAGACTGTCCAAGAAGATGCTCGTGAAAAATATTATGTTTTAGAGATGTTTCCTTACCCTTCTGGCCGTATTCACATGGGGCATGTGCGCAATTATGCCATGGGAGATGTGGTTGCACGCTATAAACGCGCAAAGGGGTTTAATGTGCTTCATCCCATGGGGTGGGACGCTTTTGGGATGCCGGCTGAAAATGCTGCTATGCAAAATAAAGTGCATCCTAAAACTTGGACTTATCAAAATATTGCGGTCATGCGCGGGCAATTAAAACAATTAGGGCTCTCACTCGATTGGGCGCGTGAATTTGCAACTTGTGATGTGGAATATTACCACCGCCAACAAATGTTGTTCCTTGATTTCTATCAAAAGGGGTTGGTAGCACGTAAAGTGGCTAAGGTGAATTGGGACCCTGTTGATCATACTGTTTTGGCCAATGAACAGGTTGTTGATGGACGGGGATGGCGTTCTGGTGCGTTGGTGGAACAACGTGAGTTGACCCAGTGGTTTTTCAAAATTAGCGACTTTAGTGAAGATCTCTTGGCTGGGCTTGAAGAGCTGAACCAATGGCCTGAAAAAGTTCGCACCATGCAAAAAAATTGGATTGGAAAATCACAAGGTTTGCTGATTCGTTGGGCTTTAAAGTCGACAGGTGATGCTGATGATGTTTGTGAAAAATTTGATGAGGTTGTTTGTTATTCAACGCGCCCTGATACACTTTTTGGTGCTTCCTTTTTAGCGCTGTCTGTTGATCATCCTATTGCACGAGCTTTGGCAAAAAAAGACAAAGCGTTGAGTGATTTTATTGAAAATTGTCGGTGTGGTGGAACGACAACGGCAGCTCTTGAAACAGCTGAAAAACAAGGGTTTCTCACGCCCCTTTTGGCTGTTCATCCTTTCGATTCAACGGTGCATATTCCCGTTTATATCGCTAATTTTGTGCTTATGGACTATGGAACAGGGGTTGTTTTTGGTTGTCCTGCTCATGATCAGAGAGATTTCGATTTTGCGTGTAAATATGACCTTCCAATAAAACCGGTGGTTTTGCCTTTAGGAGTTGAGAAAGAAGATTTTGTCACACCTGAAGCGCCTTATGTTGGTGATGGGGTGATGATTAATTCTAGATTTTTGGATGGTTTAACACCCCAACAAGCCTTTGAAGAAGCAGCCAAAAGGCTTGAGAAACAAATGTTCAATGGGCAACCGCAAGGGAAGAAAACAGTGCAATTTCGTTTGCGTGATTGGGGGATTTCGCGGCAACGTTATTGGGGGTGCCCCATTCCCATGATCCATTGTACATCTTGTGGGGTTGTCCCTGTTCCGCGTGCTGATTTGCCGGTTGTATTACCTGATGATATTACTTTTGATCAACCGGGTAACCCTCTTGCGCGGCATGAAACATGGCAGAATGTTGCTTGCCCGATCTGTGGTCAACCTGCCAAACGTGAAACCGATACCATGGATACATTTGTTGACTCTTCTTGGTATTATGCACGCTTTACGGCTCCTTTTGCATCAGAACCGGTTGACAAACACGCAACCGCTGAATGGTTGCCTGTGCAACAATATATTGGTGGAATTGAGCACGCGATTTTGCATCTTCTTTATGCGCGCTTTTTTATGCGTGCCATGAAATTGTTAGGTTATGTGACGGTTGATGAGCCTTTTAAGGGGCTTTTTACGCAAGGGATGGTGGTGCATGAAACCTATAGGGATGAACAGGGTTGGGTTTCTCCAGCAGAAATTTCGATTGTTGAAAAAGATGGAAAGCGTCAGGCTTATAAATTAACCGATCAAAGTGAAGTGACGATTGGTTTGATTGAGAAGATGTCTAAATCAAAAAAGAATGTTGTTGATCCTGACGATATTATTGCATCTTATGGTGCTGATACTGTGCGCTGGTTTGTGTTGTCAGATTCTCCCCCCGAGCGGGATGTTATCTGGACAGAATCTGGTGTTGAAGGGGCTCATCGCTTTGTCCAGCGTGTTTGGCGCCATGTGGCTTTGAGTGCTTCTGTTTTAAAGGATATATCCCCTTGTGCAGGGCATCAGGGAGCGGCTTTGGAACTCTCAAAAGCAGCCCATCGTACGCTCCATGCTGTAGAAGATGATTTGGAAAAATTCGCTTTTAATCGGGCTATTGCACGCCTTTATGAATTCTTGAATATTATGGCACCGTTGTTAAATAGGATAGAAAGTGTTGACGATGAAATGAAAGCTTCTTTACGTCAAGCTATGGATTTTTTTCTTGCCATGATTGCACCAATGATGCCTCATTTAGCAGAGGAATGTCATGCGGCTTTAGGGGAAGAGACTTTAATGTCTACGCTTGCTTGGCCTGTTTATGATCCTGCATTAATCGTTGAAGAAAGCTATACTTTGCCGGTGCAAATTAATGGTAAAAAACGTGGTGAGGTGACTGTTGCAGCAACAGCGAGTGAGACGATGATTAAAGAAGCGGTTTTAGCTTTAGATTTCGTACAGGCGCAGCTGATTGAAAAGCCTATGAAAAAAATCATTGTTGTTCCAAAAAGGATTGTGAATGTCGTTCTTTAAAAGTTTTCTGCTTGTCGTTTTAGCTGGTGTATTCACACTGTTGTGTGGATGCAAAGTTGAGCCGCTTTACCGTCAGGAGTCGCAGAGTTCAATGGCGATGAATTCTGCTTCTTATGGGAATTCTTCTTCTGGGCAAGCTTCTTTGGGGCTTGCGCAAAAGCTCGCCTCTATTGTTGTGGAAGAACCTTCAGATCGTTTTGGTCAAATGGTGCGCAATCATTTACTGTTTCTTTTGTATGGGAATGGGGGTAAATCTTCTCTACCGGCTTATCGATTAGCATTGCAGACATCCGTATTTACAAGAGAATCGATGCAGATAGAGGTTGATTATGATAGAAAGAGAGAGGGACGACCTTCTGTTGGAACTGTTATGAGCAGAGCTTCTTATACTTTGCAGGATATGAAAAATATGCCTGTTGCAAAAGGAACAGCAATGATGAATGCATCTTTTGAACGCCTTCGTCAAGAATATGCAACGCTGCAAGCAGAAGAAGATGCAAAAAAACGTGTCGCGGAAGAGTTGGCTGAACAGATCTTTTTGTTACTTTCAAAAGATCTTTCCAATAAAATTTCTAGCCATTAAACAATATTTTGTCCTGTTTTTTTCCAGTCGTCGAGGAATATTTGCAATCCTTTATCGGTGAGAGGATGTTTGACCAGGGCTTTTAAGACTGTTGGTGGAACTGTTGCAACGTCAGCACCGCTTAGTGCTGCTTCTTTGACATGATTAACGGTGCGGATTGAAGCGGCTAAGATTTGTGTTTCAAAGTTATAGTTATCATAAATTGTGCGTATTTCATGAAGCAGTTCACTTCCATTATTTCCGCAATCATCAAGTCTCCCAATAAAAGGTGAAACGAATGTCGCGCCTGCTTTTGCTGCTAATAAGGCTTGATTGGCAGAAAAACAAAGGGTGAGATTTGTTTTTAGTCCTGCTGCTGTGAGGGCTTTACAGGCTTTTAATCCATCAAGTGTTAAAGGAAGCTTGATACAAATATTGTCGGCAATCTTTGCTAAAACAGCCGCTTCTTTCATCATGTCTTCAAATTGAGTTGCTGCAACTTCAGCAGAAACAGGTCCGCTAACGAGAGCACAAATTTCTTTTGTAACATCAAGAATATTGCGTCCTGATTTTAGGATAAGAGAGGGATTGGTGGTAACACCATCAACAAGGCTTAAATTCTGTAACTCTTGAATTTCTTCAATATTGGCGCTATCCACAAAAAACTTCATATCTAACCTCTTCTTTTTAGCTTTTATCCTATTTTTTGTTATGCGCTATTGTTGACGGCAAAAGCAAGAGAAAGAATTAATATCTGTGTAAAGAACAAGAATGCTATGATGTTAATCATATACTCGTTTTCGGTAAAGAAATACGATTTATCGTTTTCACACCCATTTCATAGCGTTGCTCGTAATAAGGTATAGAATTCATTGCGTACCAACATTTTTGTGTATTGGCATCTTTGCGTAGCGGTATTTTTATGAAAATAAGCTAACATTATCACACACTTTGCTCACTTCCTATTTGCGATTGCTCTTGATATTTGAGTGTGCATCATAAGATATCTTCGGTACGTTTAACCTTATTTTTGATGAAAGCGAATGGATTCATTGTGTCGTAATAAAACACCATTGAAGAAGGCATGTAAAATTTTACGCATGAAGTATTTATATGGTCAACATATTTATTTATAATGATAAATAATTGTTTAACTTGAATTATAACGCCAAAGACAGAAAGATTTTCTCATCACGTATTTTGCTTTATATTGAATCAATTAAAATCACTTGTTTGCACGTCATAAGAGGGGCAGGAATGTGGGGAATAAGTATTTCAGAAAGTACTCAAGATGCTTCTTATGAATTGTTTCAAGTGCTAAGGGGGGGCAACATTCATGAGCTGGCAAGGTATGTGATGGTGCTGGTTTACTCCTTTGTGAAGCGTAAAGATGGTGGTGATCAGTGGATTTATCATTATACCATTCATGGTTTGCGTTGCGAAAAGGGCGTGGATTTGTATGAGAGTTTGATAAATATTTAGAGAAAGGAGCTGTATCTTATAAATTAGCTTACTTTAGGAGGGAGATATGAATCACATAAAGAAGTTGTAAGTCCGTTTAGGAAGCAGGATTATTTACAAAACATTATGTACAGGACATTATTTATAGATCGGCGGGGTTAAGAATCTTCATTTTTGAAATGTGGCGAGGACCCTCAATGACTTATAATCATTGGAAGTTCCATAAGAAGATGAGAAAAATGGGCTAAAATAGCGTTTAATGTCTTAAAAATTTCATTGGAAAGATCTTTTGACAATAAAAATCTGTATAAACAATTTTTTAACCCTATACTTTTGTACTGCATTGCATTGATTCATAAAGATAATTCACTTTTTGTATGTTGAATGAGAACCCCGAAAATCGTAGATTCTCTCGTTCTAAACCTGTTTTATGTTGAATCAATAAAAATCATTTTCTTGCGGGTGATAAACGGGAAAAGCCGTGGAGAGTGAAACTGTCCAAAAAAGAAGAGAAAATACCTTTTATGAATCATTTTAAGTGCCAAGGGGCTTGTTGGCAACATCCACGAGCTGGTAAGGTGTGTGTTGGTACTGGCTTATTGCTTGTATTGTTGTTGCGTAGTTTCAACTAGGTTGAAAAATGTACGCATTGTTTCCACGCTTTGGCATGAAGCAAGACAAATATTGCCAAGACAAATATTGCGATGGTTTTGCGCACTATTATCCCACCGGTACTCAAAAACATGGCGTACTCTCTCTCATTAATAAAGATTTACAAATGTTCCTCGATGGGTTTGAAATGAGAAAAATTTATCGTATTGAGGGGTTCTCATTCAACATACAAAAAGTGAATTATCTTTATGAATCAGTTTATTGAGGATTAAATTGAAACATGAGGCGCAAAAAAAATAAAAGTTTTTGTGTTAAGAATAAGTTGCACTATGGGATAGTGTTGTGGAGGGGTATACTTACGATATCATGTTGAATGTTTATAGTAGATGGGCTTTATTTGCACTGGAGAATGGCGCTGGTTTTTTTGCTATAGAGGATGAGATTGGTTTTTTGTTGGTGCTTTGATGATGGAATGAGTGTTTAAAAGAATTTTTGTGAGAAAAGTGCTGTGATAGGGGGGAAAGATTGAATCCTGCAATGAATTTTAATTAAGAGTATTTAAAGATAGGTATAGACCTGTTGGTGCTTGAGGGGTTGTAGATTGGTTAAAAAGATGAATTCAAACATGATGGAGGAAAAGATTGTATCCGTATTGGTTCCTCTTCCTGTTGCTCACCCTTATAGTTATAAAGTTCCATCTTCTATGGAGGTAAACGTTGGGTCTTTTGTTCGGGTTCCGGTGATGGGGCGTGAACTTTGCGGTTTTGTTGTGGACGTTGAAGAAAAGAGAGCCGATGGGCAAGGGGCTGCACCTGTGGCGCGTGAAAAATTACGCTTTCTTCTTCATGTTTTTGATTGCCCCCCATTAAAGGCAGAAATGATCACATTTTTGCGTTTTGTTAGTCGCTATACAATGGCACCTTTTGGTCTTGTTGCACGATTGGTTTTGTCTGTACCGGCTGCTTTAGAGCCGGAAGCGCAGATGCTGGGTTTGCGATATTGTGGTGGCAATGTAGAACGTCTCACACCAGCGCGATCACGGATTTTGGAATTGGTGCGTGATGAGAAGATATGGACACGTTCTGGTCTGGCACATGCGGCTGGAACTTCGGTTTCTGTTGTTGAAGGTTTAAAAGCTCTAGGAGTTTTCGAAGATGTTATGGTTCCTGCTCCTGACCTTGTGGAAATGCCTGATCCTGATTTTTGTCCTCCTCAGTTGCAGGGAGCGCAAAATGAAGCAGCAACAGTATTGCGGGAAGGTGTTTTATCTTCTCAGTTTCAAGTTTTTTTGCTTGATGGTGTGACTGGATCTGGAAAGACAGAAGTTTATTTTGAAGCGGTTTCTCAAGCCTTCAAAGGCGATAAGCAGGTTTTAATTTTATTGCCGGAAATTGCTTTAACTCAGCAGTTTTTAGATCGTTTTTATGCGCGCTTTGGCGCTGCGGCAGCAGAATGGCATTCTGATTTGACGCCACGTCGTAGAGAACGCGTCTGGCGGCAAGTCGCAGAAGGGCGGGTGCGTGTTGTGGCTGGGGCTCGTTCGGCGCTTTTTCTTCCCTTTCCTAAGCTTGGCTTGATTGTTGTCGATGAAGAACATGATAGCGCTTATAAACAAGAAGAGCGCATTTTTTATCATGCGCGTGATATGGCAGTTGCTCGGGGCTCTTTTGAGCATTTTCCTGTTATTTTATCCTCAGCCACACCGTCGATTGAAAGCCAAGCCAATGTTTTAAAGGGGCGTTATCAAAAGGTGCATTTACCATCCCGTTTTAAAGAAGTCGCACTTCCACAGTTGCGGGTGGTTGATATGCGTCAAGGAGGGGTGCAAAAGGGGCGCTTTATTTCCTTTGCTCTTGAAAGAGCTTTAAAACAAACGCTTGATAAGGGTGAACAAGCTCTTCTTTTTCTTAATCGCCGTGGTTATGCACCTTTAACTTTATGCCGAATTTGCGGACATCGTTTTCATTGTAACGATTGTTCAAGTTGGTTGGTAGAACATCGCGCGCAAGGGCAACTGAAATGTCATCATTGTGGATATCATGAACCACTTCCTGAAGCCTGTCCTGAATGCGGAACCTTAGATCATCTTGTGGCTTGCGGACCGGGTGTGGAAAGAATTGCCGAAGAAACACAGATGCTTTTTCCTCAAGCGCGATCATTGATTCTTTCAACAGATCTTAAAGGGGGAATTGGGCAGTTGCGAAGCGAATTGCAAGCCATTGCCAATGGCGATGTGGACATTATTATTGGAACACAGCTGGTCGCTAAAGGACATCATTTTCCCAAGCTCTCTCTGGTTGGTGTTATTGATGCTGATCTTGGTCTTGCCAATGGCGATTTACGCGCAAGTGAACGTACCTATCAGCTGCTTTCTCAAGTTACCGGAAGAGCAGGGCGTGTGGGATTGAAGAGTTTAGGATTATTGCAAACCTATCAACCAGATCATCCGGTCATCAAAGCCTTACTTGCATGCCAGCCAGAAGATTTTTACACACGTGAGATTGCAGCACGTCAGCATTATCATTTGCCCCCCTATGGGCGGCTTGCCTCTTTGATTGTGTCGGCACAACAGCGCCAAGCAGCAGAACATTATGCGCGCGCATTGCGTCAAGCAGCACCACGGGAAAAAAATATCTCTGTTATGGGACCAGCAGAAGCGCCTTTGGCTTTGGTTCGGGGGCGTTATCGTTTTCGGCTTTTGCTGAAAGGACAGCGCTCTTTTGATATACAAGGGTTTATACGTGTAATGCTTAGTAGTATACCCAAAATGCCCAGTTCCGTTCGGGTTCAAATTGATATTGATCCGCAAAGCTTTTTCTAAAACCAGTATCGCATAAAGCGAAGGTCTTTTTGCTTAAGGTGCTTTACTTGAACTCTTCTTATTATTCAGAATAAGCATCCAAGCAGCAAAATATGATATATGTACATTGCATTAAGCAGCGCCACGGGAAAAAATATCTCTGTTATGGGACCAGCAGAAGCGCCTTTGGCTTTAGTTTTGGGGCGTTATCGTTTTCAGTTTTTGCTGCTTTTTTTATTTTAGGGGCAATATTCTTTGTATAAGGGGGCAATGCTTAGCGGTATACTCCAAAATGCTCAGTTCTATTCTGGTTCAAATTGATATCGATCCATAAAGCTTTTTCTAAAGTCTGCGCAATATTAAAATGAAGGGTGTGGATTTAAGAAGATCGTGTTTTTGATGTTGTTTGACAGTCAAATCTCATACAGCAGCATGTAACAGAAAATAAAATGTTTTTGTACTGTACGAGTCGTTTTGATGTTATACCCAATTAGAGTGAAAAATATTATATCTGCTTTATTTATCTTTGATGAGAACACAGATTCATTTTGGAGCGTAAAGGTAAAAATGAGCGTCTATCGTTACCATCTTTTTATTTGATTTTATCGTTTTTAAAAGCGTTCATAGCAATATTTTTTATCATGGAGCTGTTCCAGTTCTTCACGCTTTTATTACCCTCATTTTTTAATGGGGTTGCGTTTTTCATGCAAAGCAGAGAAACCAAAACAGAATATTATTGTATTGTTACATTTCTTGTTTAAGTAAATGTTTCTCAGTACGCTCGAATTCATTTTACGATGTTATCCGTGAATAATATAATGTAAGGGCTTTCATGAATGCAGAAGCCGTTAGGGAGTGCCACCTTTATTTTATAAAGTACTGGTTGGCACCATTATATTATTTTAGCTCTTAATCTTACGAAAGCTCTTGGTCCTTGAGAGCGTTTATAAGAGATGTTTTTTCTTTAATCATTTTATCCATCTTCCTTACTTGTAATGGAGCAAGAGAATGATTTTGATCAAAGGATTTGAAATGAGAGAATCTTACGATGTTGGGGTCAGTATGAAGAAAGAAGCATTATCATTATAAATCAATGCATTGTATATTTAAGTTGTATATTTAAAAAGTGTTTTTAAAAGGAAATAATTTGGTGAAATGTTTTCAGAAGCGTGGGTATTTGAAGAAAAAAGATCAAATTTTTCTTAATTTTAAGAAGGATATCCGTTATTTTTCTTGCTTATGAATTTGAAATAACACATTTTTTCAGTCGCAGTCGCAGTCGCAGTCGCAGTCGCAGTCGCAGTCGCAGTCGCAGTCGCAGTCGCAGTCGCAGTCGCAGTCGCAGTC
>NZ_JBHIQS010000014.1:42278-57527 GCF_042196685.1 Bartonella sp. AC329YNZD
GCAGCCTTGTTTATAAGGATAATGCATTGTTTTGTATGTTGAATGAGAGTTTCGAATATCGTAAGCTTCTCTCGTTTCAAACCTGTGTATGTTAAATCAATCAAAATTATTCGCTTGTACATAACAAGCGGGAATTGAGTATGTGGAGTGAAACTATAGAAGATAAGGAGTAAAAGTGCTTCTTATGAATCGTCTCTAATGCCAAGGGCTGTCGCAATATTGGGAACTGGGCAAAGTGTGTGGTGTGGGGAACGCTTGTTTCTTCATAAGCGTAAAGATGGGGGCTCAATGGATTTACTGTTATACCATTTATGAGTGCTGTCATAAATGGGCTTGGGAGCTTTGAGAGATGTCTCTTTAAAACAAGCCTGTTAAATTGCAACCCAATGGCGTGCTGTTCTCGTGAGGGATGTAATCCCATTCTAGAACGCAATAAACAAAAGTGTGAGGCAATGCATAGTTGCTTCTCGCAAAAGCTCTTATGGTGATAAGAGGCTGATCTTTAATGTTAAGGAAGAACCGTTTTTTGGGGGTGGAAAGAGCATTGGGAGTAAAATTAAAGAGAGTGAAAAAAATCGCTCAGAGAATGTCAAAAAGAGGCATAAAAAAACTATGATGCCATCCTGTATATCTAAAAAAATGCTTTTTAAAAATATTTTGAATATTTTATTAAAATTTTTAAAAAGCAGCGATTTGTGGTGTTGCGAGTCAGTTATGTCTATGCTAGAAACCAAATGATTTTTGTTCTAAGTTTTAAGAAGAAGATTCTTAAAATAGAGAGTGTCTGTTTCATTTCATCTGATAACTATCAGAGAGTCGCTCAAGGGAAAGAGGCGGTATTTCGTGTCGGATTCATTTTCTCTCATACCGCTGCCGTTGGTAGATCAACGCTATGCGCAAGCGCTTTTTGATTGCGTTCAAGAAGCGGGGAACGTTGAAAAAGTTGAAAAGGCAGTGGAAAAAATTTTGCTTGTCTTGGAGCAAAATGAAGATTTAAAACGCTTTGTGCTCAGTCCATTCTTTTCAGTCAAAGAGCAAATTAAGGTGATGCAATCTATTTGTGAAAACATCAAATTTGCTGATAAAAACGCAGGACAGGTTATTGGTGATTTTTTACGCGTTATTGCAGAAAACCGTAGGCTTAGTGCCGTATTTGGTATTTTACATGCTTTTCAACGTTGTGTTGCACGCGCTCGTAATCAAGTAACAGCACAAATTATTTCTGCGCGCTCCTTAAGTTCTCAACAAAGACAAGAGTTGTGTGAGGCTTTGGAAAGTGTCGTCGGGGGAAAAGTTTTGCTACACATCATTGTGGATCCAACGATTCTTGGTGGATTAATCGTTCGTGTGGGGGCGTCTCAAATTGATACGTCCCTTCTAACAAAATTGTCTTCGTTTAAGCTTGCATTGAAAAAAGAGGTCAGCTGATGGATATTAGACCATCTGAAATTTCAAAAATTCTAAAAGAGCAAATCAAAAACTTTGACCAAAAGGCTGAGGTTTCAGAAATTGGTTGGGTTCTCTCTGTTGGGGATGGTATCGCCCGCGTTTATGGTTTGGATAATGTCCAAGCAGGGGAAATGGTTGCTTTTCCAAACGGTGTGCGCGGTATGGCTCTCAATTTGGAAATTGATAATGTTGGTGTGGTCATTTTTGGCTCAGATCGCGATATCCGTGAAGGGGATTGTGTAAAACGATTGGGTGCTATTGTGGATGTTCCTGTGGGTCCCGCTTTGCTTGGGCGTGTGGTTGATGCATTGGGAAATCCTATCGATGGTAAGGGACCCATTAAAGCAACAGAACGTCGTCGTGTTGATGTTAAGGCGCCTGGAATTATTCCGCGTCAGTCTGTGCATGAACCGATGTCGACCGGATTGAAAGCGATTGACGCACTCATCCCCATTGGACGGGGGCAGCGTGAATTAGTGATTGGTGATCGCCAGACAGGAAAAACAGCGATTTTGCTCGATACATTTTTAAACCAAAAGCCTTTTCATGAAAAAGAGGCTGGACGAGAACAAGACAAAGTTTATTGCATTTATGTCGCTATCGGTCAAAAACGTTCGACGGTGGCGCAGTTCGTTAAAGTTTTGGAAGAACGTGGAGCACTGGAATATTCTATTATTGTGGCGGCAACCGCTTCTGATCCAGCGCCATTGCAATTTATTGCGCCTCTTGCCGGATGTGCTATGGGCGAATATTTTCGTGATAATGGGCAACATGCTTTGATCGGTTATGATGACTTGTCAAAACAGGCGGTGGCTTATCGTCAAATGTCTCTTTTGTTACGTCGTCCTCCAGGTCGTGAAGCTTATCCGGGAGATGTTTTCTATCTTCATTCGCGTCTTTTAGAGCGGGCTGCGAAGTTGAATGCAGAAAATGGATCTGGGTCTTTGACAGCTTTGCCAGTCATTGAAACACAAGCAAATGATGTTTCCGCCTATATTCCTACAAATGTGATTTCGATTACGGATGGGCAAATTTTTCTGGAGACTAATTTGTTTTATCAAGGAATTCGTCCCGCTGTAAATGTTGGTCTTTCTGTGTCGCGTGTTGGTTCTGCTGCACAAATTAAGGCGATGAAACAGGTTGCCGGCTCGATTAAAGGTGAATTGGCGCAATATCGTGAAATGGCAGCTTTTGCGCAGTTTGGCTCTGATTTGGATGCGTCAACCCAGCGTCTGCTGAATCGAGGAGCACGCTTGACTGAGCTTTTAAAGCAGCCACAATTTTCTCCACTCAAAACAGAAGAACAGGTGGTGGTTATTTTCGCGGGTGTGAATGGCTATCTTGATTCTCTAGCGGTTTCTGATGTTGCGCGGTTTGAGCAGGGGCTTTTGGTGCTTTTGCGGAGTGATTATCAAGATCTCTTAAAGGCAATTGCCGAGCAAAAGCAGTTAACAGACGAGCTGAAAGATAAGTTGATGACGGTTCTTAACACTTATGCGAAAAATTTTTCGTGATGAATTAATGGAATGCTTGAATGGCCTCACTAAAGGATCTTAGAGACCGTATCGCTTCGGTTAAAGCAACACAAAAGATTACTAAAGCTATGCAGATGGTTGCAGCAGCAAGGTTACATCGTGCACAAGAGGCGGCGCAGTCTGCTCGTCCTTATGCGAAGAGAATGGCTGATATTTTGACCAGTGTCGCTGCTGATGTGGATGGTGTTGATGCGCCTGCTCTTATGCGAGGCACAGGGCGAGATGATGTGCATCTCCTGGTAGTATGTACTGCTGAGCGCGGTTTGTGTGGTGCTTTTAATGTGCAAATTGCTCGTCGTGCACGTGAACAGATTAAAGCACTGTTGGCATCTGGTAAAATAGTGAAAATTATTACCGTAGGTAAAAAAGGTGCGGATATTTTATCGCGTGATTACAAAGGTTTGATAATTGATCACATCGATTTGCATGCTGTAAAGCGAATTGGTTTTGCAGAGGCGGTGATGATTAGTCAACGGATTGTTGATTTATTCAATGATGGCGCTTTCGATGTCTGTACGCTGTTTTATTCTGAATTTGTTTCCGTCATTAATCAGCGACCGACAGCTTTTGGTTTGATTCCAATGATTGCTCCAAAAGCAGTTGTTGAGGCCATAGATGTTGTAGAGCAAACCGATCATAGTAAGGGATCTCAATCGATTGTTTATGAGTATGAACCGGATGCTGCTTCTCTTTTAGAGACGCTTGTGCCACGCAATCTTTCAGTGCAAATCTTTCGGGCTTTGTTGGAAAATGTTGCTGGTGAAATGGGCGCAAAGATGACGGCTATGGACAATGCATCGCGCAATGCAGGTGAAATGATTAATAAATTGACGGTGGCTTATAATCGTCAGCGTCAGGCACAGATTACGACAGAATTGATCGAAATTATTGCGGGCGCTGAAGCGCTTTAAATGGAAAAGGTAAGGATTGATGGTAAAAGCAGTAACCTCAAGCAAAGGAACAGAAAAAGGTGAAAAAAAGAAACCAGTTGCTCGTTCCAGCGTGAAAAAAGCCGCTTCGAAATCTCAAGCGGGTGTTAAGGCTTCGTCTGCATCTGCGCGTAGTGCAGCTAAAGATACGCCTGTAAAAAAAGATATATCCGCAAAAAAAGAAGAGCAGGCAAAAGGCGCTGTTGGTGTGATCAAGCAGGTTATTGGTGCTGTCGTTGATGTGCAATTTGAAGGCGCATTGCCAAATATTCTCAATGCTTTGGAAACAGAGAATTTAGGCAATCGTTTGGTGTTGGAAGTTGCACAGCATTTGGGTGAAAATACTGTGCGTACGATTGCTATGGATACAACTGATGGTCTGATGCGGGGCCAAAAGGTTGTGGATACAGGAACGCAAATTAGCGTTCCTGTAGGAGAAGCAACATTGGGACGTATTATGAATGTGATTGGAGAGCCGGTGGATAATGTGGGACCGATTCCTGCAACTAAAACGCGTTCTATTCACCAAGAAGCGCCTGAATATGTTGAGCAATCAACGGTTTCAGAAATTCTCGTCACTGGTATTAAAGTCGTGGATTTGTTAGCTCCTTATTCTAAAGGGGGTAAAATTGGCTTGTTTGGTGGTGCTGGTGTTGGAAAAACCGTTCTCATTATGGAACTTATAAACAATATTGCAAAGGCACACGGTGGTTATTCCGTATTTGCTGGTGTGGGAGAACGTACGCGTGAAGGAAATGATCTTTATTATGAAATGATCGAAAGTCGCGTGAATGTGAATCCAAGAGAGAATAATGGTTCAACGGAAGGATCAAAATGTGCGCTTGTTTACGGGCAAATGAATGAACCCCCAGGAGCACGTGCGCGTGTGGCTCTTTCAGGATTGACAATTGCGGAAAGTTTCCGTGATGAAGGACAAGATGTTCTTTTCTTTGTGGATAATATTTTCCGTTTCACGCAAGCAGGAGCTGAGGTGTCTGCTCTTTTAGGGCGTATTCCTTCTGCTGTGGGGTATCAGCCAACTTTGGCAACGGATATGGGGGCTTTGCAAGAACGTATTACCAGTACAAAAACAGGCTCTATTACCTCTGTTCAAGCGATTTATGTTCCTGCAGATGACTTGACAGATCCAGCACCGGCAACGTCTTTTGCCCATTTGGATGCAACGACAGTTCTTTCGCGCTCTATTGCTGAAAAGGGAATCTATCCAGCGGTTGATCCGCTTGACTCTTTCTCGCGTATGTTGGATCCATTGATTGTGGGGGAAGAGCATTATACGGTTGCTTGTCAAGTGCAAACTATTTTACA
The DNA here is from genome assembly GCF_042196685.1 of Bartonella sp. AC329YNZD. Classification (NCBI taxonomy): domain Bacteria; kingdom Pseudomonadati; phylum Pseudomonadota; class Alphaproteobacteria; order Hyphomicrobiales; family Bartonellaceae; genus Bartonella; species Bartonella sp. AC329YNZD. Next base: position 47,518 of record NZ_JBHIQS010000014.1, read on the forward strand.
ACGTTATAGGGCACTTCAGGATATTATTGCTATTCTTGGAATGGATGAACTTTCTGAAGACGACAAATTGCTGGTGGGACGGGCACGTAAAATTGAACGTTTCCTTTCGCAACCTTTCCATGTGGCGGAAGCCTTTACTGGTTCACCGGGAAAACTCGTCCCTTTAGAAGAGACAATCAAAGGTTTTAAAGGTCTTTGTGCTGGCGATTATGATGATTTGCCAGAAGCTGCTTTTTATATGGTTGGTTCGATTGATGAAGCACTTGAAAAAGGAAAGCGTCTTATGGCAGAGGCTTCTTAGTAGGAAATTTCTTATTAAGAAGAAAACTGTCATGAATATTTTGTCGTTAAAAAGGACGAGTCGTTGAAAAAAACGGAAAGTCCTTATATCGGGTATTGTGGAGACTTTTGTGGAAAACAATAGAGAAGAGCATTTTTTGTTTGAGCTTGTATCGCCTGAAAAAATTGTGTTTTCAGATCAGGTTGTGTCTGTTGTTCTTCCTTCAGCCTCAGGTTCTTTAACAGTTATGGCGCATCATGCGCCATTGGTGGCAAGTATTGTGTTGGGCAGTGTTCGTGTTCGCACTTCTTTAGGTGAGAAATTATTTGCTGTATGTGGAGGTGTTGCAAATATTACCTTTTCAGGCTGCTCTTTATTGGTAGAGCATGTTGTGGCTGTAGAGCATCTTTCTTTTGATGTATTAGAACAGCAGATTTTGCAAGTTCAAGCGACGTTAAAGGGGGGAGCAAGTGATGAGGATAAACATAAAATAGAAGCTTTTTTCCAGCAATTGTCAGCTGATGGTTCTTCGTTGATAGAGGCGTAGCAAGGGTAGACAGGAAAAGGTGACATGAGCGGGAAAAAGAGTACGGTTGTGTCTGCTAAAAGGAGCGGAAAACCTTTTCCTCGTCCTGGTCGTGTTTTTGCAGGGCCTTTGCCAAAGTGCTTTGTTTATATTTTGGCTTCTCTTATTTTGCAATGGGCTTATGGTTTAGGGGCTAATATTGTTCAGTCTAACATTGTCCATCTGACCGGTGATTTTCACGCAACTTTGACCGAGACAACATGGTTGGTAGCGGCTTATATGGCGCCAAATGTAAGTATAGCGATTATGTTGATCAAAATTCGCTATCAATTTGGGTTGCGCGCTTTTGCTGAATTATCAATCCTTGGCTTCGTTTTGGTTTGTGTTTTACAGCTCTTTGTTACGGATTTGCGTTCTGCATTGATTATTCGCTTTTTCGCTGGGATTGCTGCTGCACCTTTGGCTTCGCTTGCTCTGCTTTATATGATGGAGGCTTTTGCTCCAGCAAAGAAGTTTACTATTGGTCTTAGCTTGAATTATATGAATGCTGCTTTAGCGGCACCTTTATCACGTTTGATTTCTCCTGATTTGCTGGAACATGGTGGTTTTTCCAGTCTTTCCGCGCTGGAAATGGGATTGGTTCTCATCAGCTTGGTTTGTATCTATACTTTGCCCCTAACGCCTGTTGTTCGCAGTAAGGTGATTCAAAAGTTAGATTGGATAAGCTATGGTTTGATTGCTCTTGGTCTTGGATTAAATGCCGTGATTATGTCTGTTGGCATATTGTATTGGTGGTATGAAGCACCATGGATTGGTTGGGGGCTCGCACTTGCCATTTTCTCATTGGCTATTGCTATTATTATTGAGCTTAATAGAGAAAAACCGTTGATTGATCTCCGGTGGATTTTCAGTAAGGAAATGGTCCAATCTGTTTTTATTTTATTTATCTTTCATGTTTTCTTGTTAGAACGGTCAAATTTGCCCGTAGGCTTTTTTAATCTTTTTGGTTTGCTTAATCGTGAGATGGCGCCCATGTATCTTGCTGTGGTACTAGGTATTTTGTTAGGGGGAGCTGTTTGCGTCTTTTTTTTACGAGCGGGGCGTGAGGATTATTTTTATTTGTTATCTTTGGGTTGTTTGGCGCTGGGAGCTTATTTAGATAGTCGTGTAAACCATTTAACGCGTCCGCAAGATATGATGTTGAGCCAAGGATTGGTGAGTTTTAGTTATGCACTGTTTTTGCCGCCTGCTCTTTTCAAAGGGTTTGTGCTCGCTGGTGAGAGAGGTCCGCGTTATGTTTTAAGCTTTATTGCTGTTTTTTTGTTAACGCAAGTGACAGGGGGATTGATGGGGTCTGCTTTTTTTGGCAGCCTACAGTTTTATTTTGCCCATAAGAACTTTGAGTCTTTAACACAAAATATTGTTGTTACTGATCCACTTATTTCTGGTGAGATGAATACTTTGTTTTCGCCTTCTTATGGTGTCTCTGTTCCCAATGGCTTGGGGAATGAGCAGGGTACTTCTATGTTGATAGAAAAATTTAAGTTAACAGCAAATATTTTTGCTTATGATGACGTTTTTAGGCTTTATTTTTATATTTCAATGATTGCATTCGTTATTTTTCTTGTCACAATGATTGTTAAGTCATGCTCTTTGCGAGCATTAGAAAAGTAGAGTAATGTCATAGAAAGAGGGGTGCAAAAAATGATAAAAGCATTACGATCAAAAGCTACAATTATTGCATTCCTATCAGGTATTACGGGTGTTTTACTGATTTTATGGGCTTGGAGACTTCCTCCTTTTGTGAGTCACATCCAAATAACGGATAATGCTTCCATTAAGGGCAATGTTACGCTGGTTAGTTCACAGATCTCTGGGGTGATCGCGCGGATTTATGTGCAAGATTATCAACGCGTTGAAAAGGGAATGTTGCTCTTTGAGCTCGATGATTCTCTTTTTCGTCAGCAGTTTGCACGGGCACAGGCTATTCTCGATTCAAAAAATGCAAAACTAGCAAGTATTGAATTGCAAGCACAGCTTTTGCAGGGCGAAATTAATGCTGCAGAAGTCGAATTGGCGCGTTCACGAGCATTCTCCAATATTGTCCCTGAAAGTAAAAAGTTAGGTTTTGGTGATACGGCAAGTTCTGTTTCTCGTCCTCTTTCACAACTTTTGACGGCATTGGAAACAAAACGACAATTGCAAAAACAATTAAATCTTGAACGGCAAAGTTTACAGTCAGAAATTGCGGGAGCAAAGGTGAGTGTTGAGTTAGCAAAACTTAATCTCGATCACACAAAGATTTTATCTCCTCGAACAGGCTATATTGGATTAGTTGGAGCGCGGGTAGGGCAATATGTTATGCCGGGGACACAATTGGTCTCTGTTATTTCTGATGATATTTGGATTATTGCTAATTATAAGGAAACGCAACTTTCTCAGATGCGTGTGGGACAACCGGTTGTTTTTTCTGTTGATGCATTGAACAACAAAAAGTTAACAGGGCGTGTGGTTCGTTTTGCACCTGCTACAGGCTCAGAGTTTTCATTGTTAAAAACAGATACAACTATTGGTAATTTTATTAAAATTGCGCAACGTATTTCAGTACGGATTGCTTTAGATCCTGGGCAGGAAGGAATTGAAAAGCTCATCCCTGGGATGTCCGTGGTTACGTATGTAGATACTTCGCAACGGGTCGATTCTGGAGGATAAAATTTTGGGTTTTTTCAGTTTAATTTTTATGCCACTTTTTTATAGCAAGTGGGTATTCACGTTGGAAGATTTCGTTTGGTTTGTTATGATACATCTTTTAAAGCTCTTAAAGTTCTTATTTGTTATGCTGTAAAATAATGCTTTTTAGAACATTAAAGCGCATGCATTTTTAATCGTTTCTATTTCTTTTGAAGTAACTCAGTAGTAGAGGGATGGAATATTGAAAGCTGTGTGCCTGTAGTTTCTAGCAACATTGTCCTTTGAGGTGATACGAACCACATGGGTGGACAGCGGAAGAGTCTGCGAGATAAAAAGTTGGATTATCCTGTTATGCCGTAAAACAGCGTTGTTTAGAGCGGTGATATAAGGCATTACAAGCTTTACATATTAAGTGTTTTTTAGATATCGTGATCAGTATTCAGGGCAGGGCTTGTCTATCGCGCCTATAAAGTGAACCGCGTAAATGGTCAGTAGGTGAAGCCTGCCGAGAGATGCTGGACTGTTGACAGTCCGATGACTGGTAGGAATCTCCATTCTTTGAGGTGTGGGGAGCAAGTCAAAGACGGATGAGGCGGATGAAAAACTTATCCTTTTGGGAGAGGGCGTAAAGTTAGGAGGAAGACGTAAAGTTTATATTTTGTAAACCATAAAAATGCCCGTTTTGAGTCGGGCATTAAAAGGGGAGGTTGTTGCTTGTGTTATTAATTTTTACGGATCAGCAAGAAGCTTACTAAAACGACTCCTGCTGCTAATGCGAGGGTTTTTTTAGGATTTTCTTTCGCTTTTTTCTTTAATTCTGTAGCATGTTCGTTGAGGTGATAAAGTGCGTGACGGCCTTTTTGTTTCCATGTGTTAAACAGCTCAGAAATGTTTTCAAAGCTATCATTTTGAGAACTCCAATAATTTACGGGAACCAGCTCTCTTTTTAATTGTGCTATACGTTTTTTAATTTTAGCATTTTTTCTATGGGGTGAAAATAGACACATTTATTGACTCCTTCATATGTTAAATTGTTGCATGATCGTTGGAATTGTGTTTGGGGTTTTGCTATAACGGCTTGAAAATTGAAAGGTTGCATTGATCATGCCGCGCGTGGGTGAGATGATAGTTAAGAGTTTGGGTTTAATGAGGCATTTTTTAATGTACTCGAGTTCATTTCGTGATGGTGTTTGTTAAGGATGTAAGGTAAAAATTTTTACAAAATGGTGTAAGGTTCATTCATAAAGATGGTGGGCGATGTCTTCATTTTTTTGTTTGTTTAAAGTGTTGGGATAACTTTTGGCACTTGAAATAGTTTATAAGAAATTTTTATCTATCTATTCTCTTGTGGCTGTAGGGAGTGGCATTGATTGATTCAATTAAGAAGATTTAAAATGAGGAAATCTTACGATATTTGGGTTTGCCATTTAAATTTGTAAAAAATAGATTATTACAAATCAATATGTTGGATTAATTTGGCGATGTCTTTCATGCATTTTTAAAAATTGCGCTTTGTTAGGCGTTATCTGTTGTGTTGTAAAACACTGTTTTGTGATGACATTGATGTAAGGTATCGGCATGCAACTTAAAAATACAGTATTGTCTCTGTTTTGTTTCAGTTTCTTTTTGAAGCAACCAAGTGTAGAAGTATAAACTTGAACAGAAGTAGTAGAACTTATCCGGTGCGTCTATAGAATGAATCCACCTATGAATTGTATTGCATCAGTGTTAGTAGGTAGAACCTTTTGAGAGCAATCTGTTAAGATTGGTGGGCGGTGTAATTTTCGTCCTTTGAAGCGCGGAGGAAGTCGATATAAACGATGATTGATAGCGCAGGTTTTAAAAATTTGAGGACTTGATGAGTACGACCTATCCTTTATCTAAACCACTTGAGCGTCGTCGGTCTGTTGGTGTTGCTGTTGGTGATGTGATCGTTGGGGGGGAGAGCCCGATTGTTGTCCAGTCAATGACCAATACAGATACAGCGGATGTTGATGCAACTGTTGCGCAGGTTTCTGCTCTTTGGCAAGCTGGGTCTCAATTGGTTCGGATTACTGTTGATCGCGATGAAGCAGCAGCTGCTGTCCCAAAAATACGGGAGCGATTGGAGAGGTTAGGTTTTTTTATCCCATTGGTGGGGGATTTTCATTATATTGGTCATAAGCTTTTATCAGAGCATCCTGCGTGTGCTGAGGCGCTTGCAAAATATCGCATCAATCCTGGAAATGTTGGCTTTGGTGCAAAAAAAGATCGCCAATTTGCGGAAATTATAGAGATTGCTTGTCGGTATCATAAACCTATTCGCATTGGTGTGAATTGGGGTTCTCTTGATAATGCGTTGTTAACACGGCTTATGGATGAAAATGCACAGCAAGAAAAACCCTTATCTGTGGCTGAAGTGATGCGGGAAACTGTTGTTCAGTCGGCTTTGCTTTCGGCTGCTTTAGCAGAAGAGTTAGGATTGGGACGTGATAAAATTATTCTTTCTGCTAAAGTGAGTGATGTCCAAGATCTTATTGCTGTCTATATTGCCTTGGCAGAGCGTTGTGATTATGCACTCCATTTGGGTTTGACAGAAGCAGGGATGGGAACAAAAGGGGTTGTGGCTTCTTCGGTGGCTTTGGGCATTTTATTACAGCAAGGGATTGGTGATACGATACGAATTTCATTAACTCCTGAACCTGGTGGTGATCGAACACGAGAAGTCAAAGTTGCACAAGAACTTTTGCAAGTAATGGGGTTTCGACAATTTTTGCCTGTTGTTGCTGCTTGTCCTGGATGTGGTCGCACGACCTCGACAGTATTTCAGCAATTGGCACAAAAAATTGAAGCGGATTTACACAAAAATATGCCCGTTTGGCGTGAAAAATATCCTGGGGTTGAAAGTTTGAAGGTGGCTGTGATGGGATGTATCGTCAATGGACCGGGGGAGTCAAAACATGCGGATATTGGAATCTCTTTGCCTGGAGTGGGGGAAAGTCCAGCGGCACCTGTTTTTATTGAGGGACAAAAGGTAAAAACTTTGCGGGGTGATCACATTGCTGAAGAATTTGAAGCGCTTTTGAGTGATTATATTCATACACGCTTTGGGCAAGGTTGAGGTAAAAATCGCATAAGGTTGAAGTAAAAAGGGTGTATCGTTTTTTTAAACAAGCTGTCTTCAATGTGAAGAGGGTGCTGTTGTGTGCTGCTTTAGCTATGGTCAATACTGTTGTTGGTTGCTTATTATTTTAGGTAAAACCAGATGATATGCCTGTTTTAGAATGAGAAGCTTATGAAGGATATTAATGAGCTTGAGTGTGTTAAGACTATTAAGCAAAATGATATGAATACTTTAATAGATCCGTAAATGTTGTTGCTGGTTTTTGGGCTGCTTTTGAGACAGTGAAATATTTAGCGGATTTTGACAAATGTCAAATTATAGAAAGAACATTGTTTATTGATTTTTTAGGCATTTTCCCAGAATTTTTCGGGGTATCAAATTGATAGGATTGGAGATCCTTATAGCGGTTATTGCCCTATTTGTCGTGAAATATAAGCTTTTTATATTGATATAAAATGATGTATATGGTGCCTTTTTGGGTGTTATTGGGGGAATGCATGACCAGTATATTAGCATTTGGATTTTTATTTAACGGTATAAGAATTTTAACAGGTGCCTTTATTGTCTTTTATATGCTTGAAAAAGGGCTAACTCTTATTGATATCGGGATCATTAAGTCGTTTCAGGCTTTTATTATGATGGTTACAGATGTTCCTCTGGGATATTTTGCCGATAGAAAAAGTTATAAAATATCGATTGTTTTGGCAGCGGCTTTTGCTGCTACATGGCTATGTCTCATGGGATTTTCTACAAGCTTTTACGGTTTTCTTTTAGCAGAATCTTTTAATGCCTTATCACTGACATTGATTGCGGGGGCTTATAATGCTTTACTTGTTCAATATGCAAAAGCAAAAGTGACATCGACTAAAAAAGTGCTGGGAGCGAGCTCTCAATATAATTACATCGGCATGTTTATATTCAGTTTAATCGGTGCATATTTTGCTGATTATTCAAGCCAATATATATGGTATATCGCGGCGTTTTTAATGTTGATGACAACACTATTTGGTTTGTTTTTTCTTGATGACTTGAAGGGGGAGAAAAAACCAAATAAAGTGAATTCTCTCATTTGTGAAGCTAAGGAGATGTTGTCTATTTTTATTAAAGTTCCTTATATTTCTTTATGCTTTTATTTTTCATTGATCTTTTTCAATATATTCTCGCAGTATTGGCAGTGGATATTTAAAGATCATCATATTAATGTCACTTATTTTGATCTTGGTGTGACATTTTCGCTGATATTGTTCTCTCAGCTTTTGGCTAGTTTTCTCTTTACAAAACTAAGTGAAAGAATGAACTTTATTTTACTGTTGTTTCTTTCAGCTTCACTGATTTTTACCATTGCTTTTTTTGAACCGAAAAAAGAAATTGCTATCATTTTAGTCTGTATGATTTTTTATCTCATTAAGTATACATATCTTCGTGTAGAAGTTGTTTTGCATGATAGTATTAGTGATCATTTCAGGGCTACATATGAATCTTTCTTGTCAACCGTTGGAAGATTGAGCCTCTTGGTATTTTTTTACATGAGTGCGTATATGGTCGATATGTTTGGCTTTTTCTCGCTCGTTTATATTTTTGCTGTTTATTTATTGATTTACTTGTTGGCAGTGTTTTTTTTAGAAGGAAATCTCAAAAAAGCTCTGTGAGAATAGTCACTCATTATGATATGTGTTTTATAAGGTTTCATAGTGGATCAAGGCTTTGATTTATAAGTCTTATCATTGTTTTTCATGTTGAATGAGAAAGCTGAATATTGTCCGTTCTTCTTATTGCAAATCTATGTATATTAATCAAAATCATGTTTCTTGTACATTATAAGTGGGCGTGGTGTAAAAATCATAAAAAAGAAGTAAAAAGGCTTCTCATGAATATTCTTGAACGCTAAGAGTTGTTGGCAAGATGAGAAGCTGATAAAGAACATGATTGTACCGGATTATACGCTTATTTACGCTTGTTAAGGAATGGTGATAGTGCACAACAATTTTCCTGTTTTCGCTTATATTTTTCGGAAATGTCTTGCTACGCAGTGTTTAATAAGCGGGAGGACAATTCTAGCCTGTCCTAATCGGATTTCTTCATGATCGATTTTATTGTTGGTATAGTGAACGGATTTTACCATTGCTTTTTTTAAAATACACATCATCTTATTGAGATGTTTTCTTACATCTTTCATTCTTATTTAGGGTATTTTCTCTTTGGTTGCAGAGTGAACTCTGCATGTTCTGACGTTAGAAAATACTTTCAGATAGTAAAGAAAACCTATTTGTACGGATTTTGAATGATCCCTTCTTCTTGGAGAAATCATAAAACTAAAAACAGCAATATCGTTAAGTATAATTTGATATAAACAAAAATAAATAAATACATATTGATAAATTTAATAGAAATCTGTTAAGTCCTGCAAATTACAGTCATTAAAAGGTAAAGCGATGAAATCGTTATCTATAACGCCTATTATAACATTTATAACTCTTTTTTCTGTATTTGTATTGTTAGGATGTACGCGTGTAGATAGTCTAGAGCAGTACGATAGACTTTACGAAAAATATATCAGTGAAAATTACGGCGCTTTTGAACATTTTCAAAAGCATGAACAAGCAAAAAAATTTGTATACAGCCATGGCTATCAGAATATCGTACCAAAGTTTGACATTATACGGCATCGTCACATACTGATTGTTTTATGTGGACGTTTTGTTAATTTATTGCGTGGTGATTATAATGAATGGATATCAGCAGATATAGTACTCAGTATAATATCAAAAAATACAATAAAGTCAATATGTTGTTTGCAATTATTTTATATGAATCCACTCAAGAATCCATCTTTTTATACGTGATTCATTTGATCATTTTTTATATAAGATTGCCATGTATGAATAGACCATAAAAAGCAAATCATGATACAAATATTATATAACGCATGTGTGTATTCAAATAAAATGAAAAGCAGCTATCATTCATAACAGTTCATAAATTTTATGATACGTTTTTATCACAGCACAAATCACATTGTTTAAAAATTTAGTTGTTTGGAATTATCGATAACATACGTTTAAAGATCACATCTTGTTTTAATGATTGGATTGTTAATCGCATGATAAAAACACAAGATTTGCAGTCCTCAAAATTGGGGAGCGCAAAATCTAAAGTTGTTATAGTATCCTATAAGAAGGTAATCATTTAAAACTTTTATAAGCTTATAGATTTAATTTATAAAGATTGCATAAAAGGATTTAAAGACAAGATCGATTTTATAACCACGGTATTTTTTTACCGAGGTAGAAAATAAACAGATAATGAAATTCAAAACGTCATATCTTATAAATCAAAAGCCTTTTAATGAATAGATTGCAGGCTAGTCTTTAAGAATGGAACTATTCGCTTCCACAAAAAAATGGAGGCAA
>NZ_JBHIQS010000015.1:0-33790 GCF_042196685.1 Bartonella sp. AC329YNZD
CGAGCTTTAAGAGAAGCAAAAAAGCAAAAATGCGAACTCATAGAAATCAAACCTACCGGTGAACTGCTTATCTATCTGAAAGCAGATATCCCATTACCAAACTCAACAGCACATCCTGATAAAATATGGAATTTATCTCGTGATGATTATGAATTTGATATCATCTTATAGGTGTTCCCATGCCAAAACCACGCCCTCCTCACCTTGTGAAACAAATTACCCAACATGGCAAAATCGTATGGTATGTACGTATTGGTCATGGAAAACGTATTAGAATACGTGGTACCTATGGAACGCAAGAGTTTGTTGACAACTACAAAAGCGCACTTGCTGAATTACAAGGGCTTATACTCCCTAAATCCAAAACCGGTAAGCTAGTCGAAGGTTCATTTGCATGGCTCCTTAAACAGTATTTTAATAGCTCCAATTGGCATAGCCTCTCTACAATTACAAGAAAGCAAAGAGAATACATCCTTATGAAGATATGCGATTCCGTAGGAGATATCCCATACCAAGCAATTAATAAGAAACATATCATAGCTGGAGTTGAACGGCGTAAAGAAACACCAGCAATGGCTAGAGAATTTCTGAAAGTACTTAATGGGCTTTTTAATTGGGCAATTGACCAAGGTCTTTTGGAAAACAATCCGACTTTAGGGGTCAAAAAACCTCCTCTAAAAAATAAAGGGGGCTTTCCTGTTTGGACAGAAGAAGATGTTGAGAAATATTATAAAAGATGGCCTCATGGTACCCATGAACGTGTTTGGATTGATGTTCTTCTTTACACGGGGTTGCGCCGTGGTGACGCCGTTCGTATTGGTTGGAAAGATGTTAAAGATAATATCATTCATCTCAAAACAGAAAAAAGTAAATTCCAAACAGATGTTTTTCTCCCTATTTTACCGGAATTAGCCAAAACACTTGAAGCTGGTCCTATTGGTGAGGACACATTCATTTGTAGTAAACACGGGGGGAAAATACCTAAAGAAAGATTCGGAATTACATTTTATAATGCTTGTACCCAAGCAGGTATCAAAAAAACAGCCCATGGCTTAAGAAAATTAGCAGCAACACGCGCAGCTAACTCTGGTGCAACAGTATCACAATTGAAAGCACTCTTTGGCTGGACACATGATGCTATGGCATCTCTCTACACAAAGAGCGCAGATCGCAAAAAACTCGCTCTTGAAGCCATAAAAAAGCTTCAAAAAGATGGGGGATAGAGGAAAAAAAACGTAATAGAATCAGGATTCCTCAATTCCCCCATATTAGACATAACTATTTCATTTTACTTGCTGTTTAAATCCAATAACAGAATAATTCAAAGTTTATCAAAGATAATATCTTTTAATTCAAAGCCCATGAACTATGAGCAAAAGCATCGAATGTTCTTCCACCTGTCTCCCTGTTAGGACTCGGCGGCTTTCTAGTAAAGAAATATACAAAATATGCGATTAAAGCAAAAATCGCTGTCTCCATCCCCATTAAACCCGCAACTTTTTGGACATTTTTCTCAGCCCCTTGTCCTCCAAACTGGCTAATAATCATACCAACAGCTTTAATAACTCTATTTTCTTGTGTCATTACAGAAATAAAACCAGCATTTTGAAATCTATCATTTAAAGAATCAGCATTGGCTCTTAAAATCTGTGAAAAGAAAATCGCTACTGCAACAAAACATACTATACAATGCTTGAATATTTTCATCATAACCACCTAATTACAATATTTAATAAAATAAATTTTCTTTACCGCCCCTCTAAATAGAAAACATTACGTTATCTATCAATAAAGTATATTTATCTTCTTACAATAAAAATATAATACAAAATTTAATTAATAATTTTATTTAAATTGTTATTTTTATATTATATTACACTTGTAATATATCCGTTACATGTTTATTTAAGAGTTGTCAATTATTTTATTTGTAATTTATACTATGTAATTTAATGATAAAAATAAATTTATTTTGTTGTTTTTTAGTTACACGCAATGTTTTTATTTTTTTATATAATATATTAAAATAAATATTTTTATAAAATAATTTTTCCTTAGTATAAATTAAGAAAAAATATTTGCCCCAGCTACAATTAGCGTAAGCACCAGCTTAATTCTTTGATTGAAAAAGCTAAATTAAGTAAGATAAGGGATAACTTTGGTGAATGCGCCAAATCTAATGCCATAAGCTATTACACATTTCAACGATTTCACAGCCATGCGTTTCTACAAGAACATGGAATAATTTTAATAAAGTTCATTGTCTTCCACAATTATAATTTTCTAACATTAATATAATTCCACAACTTTAAGATAAAATAGAGAAATAAAAATGAATACATCTTCTCTCTAACCAAGATAAAATGATTAAAAATATAAATCATAAAAAATTTAATAATGTCCAATAAAAGCATTTTTGCACAAACCTTTGTAATGCTAATCGTTATAATTCTTCAGTTTATCAAAATGATAATCTAGAATAGCCGTAAAATGATGTGATCGTATATTTTTTGAGTTAATATGAAAAATTTTATGGATATTCAAATCAGCTCATGCCCCTTTTCATCTTAGAAAAGATATCAATCACGAAAATTAGCATAGATATATATTTTGGAAAAAAATTTAAATAACGTTGATATGGATAGATTATTTGCTAGCAAACAATCTTCTCTATTAAATCAGAGTGTTCACTACTGTGATATTTTAATCTCAATCACGACAACACTTCAATAACAGACTAAAATATAGATTCACTATAAGCTTAAAATAAAAATTTTGGAATTGATCATACATACAATGAATGAACCATAAAATACAAAAGTAATCATAACACTAGAAAATGAAAAAGCTTATCACTCTTGTTCACTATTCCTTCCTCTCTCATTTTTTCTGTGTTATTTTTAAAGTCTTGTAAAAAATATGAATTACATGCAAAAAAATTAGCCCTTTGTAATCTCTACGCCATCAATCACATTAGTTTTATTAATGATAAGCAATAACATCTGTATAGCTCTAAGCTTAGAAAACAACACCAGATTAAAGTATCATTTTTATTTATTGTAAAAGAGGATGTAAAACTCCATTTTTCTCTTATCATTGTTAAGAAAAATTGAAAAATGAGCTTATTAATATTAAAAAAATAGAAAATAATTTTTTACAAAATAATATCTTATTTAATTACTGTTTAAAATAACCCATTTAAAATAATATAAATATATTATGTTTATATTGTATGTGTTTAAATTGTATATTTCTAATTAAATAATAATATTTATAATAACACTAAAATATTACATAATAAATATATTTCTATTAAATAAAATCATAACATAAAATAAGAAATTAACAATAAAATCAAGTATAATTCTCTTAGTTTACCAGTACAACAAATAAATATATTTAATTATGTTATTGAACTCAGTTGCATTACCATCGTTTTTGCCCGCTTTGCTTAGTGGATCCTTTTATTTCCAAGCAATTATTAACTGAATTTTGACTGCTCAGCATGCTGAAAAATCTCTATGTGATTGTTGTCTTGATAATTGCTATCATGTTGTTTGGCGAAGCTCTTAGCTTTCTATCGGGCAACTTAAAAGCTTTATTCTGTCAATTTTCTTATTGTTTAAGCAAAAACTCATCCACGTAATAATATATTGAATGTACCAACAAAATCCGCACGAATAACCACATTTTGCACATATAAAAATTACCCATCTTTGACAATTTTTTAGCATTATAAACGTAACAAAAATAAATTTTGCTCAGATGAGAAAACACTACTAATATTGTACACCATCTTACCATTGGCTTGTGTCATCAAGCAGCCATCTAAACTCAAACTAATCTAAAACCAAGAAATTTAATTCTCTGATTTTTATTGTAAATTCTTTGCTCATAGCTATAGAAATACAACTGATTTTATGCATGAATATGTCTAATAAAAATCCTCATGTGTAAATTTTACATGCCCTATACCACCAGCATAAATAACGATAATCTACTCTATAATAGAATTATTCACTCAATTTTTTATTTTTATAATCATGATGATTTTTATATCATCCCCCTAATCCATTAAATTTAATAATTGTTTTCTTATAGATTATGAAAGTCATGACTATAGAAAGAAAAGTGCTCGACAGAAGATATCCAATATTCCATTCGCCTTTACCAAGTAACAGGGATACAGGAAAAGAAGCAGAAAAAGCCATGGGAAGCATAAACAAAAGCCATTTTACAATGCTTGAGGGATAAATTCCTATTGGTACAAATGAAAGCTCATAAATCATTTCATGAAAATATTCGACAGGCATCTTACGGCTAATAATAAATGTCACAAAATTAAACATCATGAAAAAACAAATATTGACGATAAAAACACAAAATATTGCAACAATAAAAGAGATCCATCTGAGCTTAAGATCATACATATCCGGTAATGATACGAACAAATAGGCACTAACATAAAGAACAAATAGCTTTATCAGATTAAGTGGTTTGCACCAACCAAACAACATCAACAACCAGATTGAAACAGGCTTTATCAAGTAGGGTTCAATTTTACCATCTGCTACTTTTTCAAAAAACGTTTCAATAGAATGAGTAAAAATATTCAAAAATATCCCAAGTAAAACAAAGACAACAAAGATAAAATGAATTTCATCTCTGCTATAGTTACCAATCTTTCCTGAAAAAGAAGATATTCTATCAATAAATATGAATTGAATAAAATAATAGCATAGAGAAAGAATAAACTCCCCAGCCAAATTCTTACCATAAACAATCTGTCGGCAGATATTCAGGCTGATAAAATGAAGGATTATTTTCATCTCAACCGCCCGCTCCATAATACATCTTCATTCCTTTATTCCAAGCAATATGAATTAAGCATAAAAGACACAAAATATAAGCAAAACTTCCGAAAAAAAACTGCTGAAACAACGCTAAATTTTGCGTCGCGAAAAACTCGGCAGGAGCTGATATCATGAAACGATAAGGATTAAATTGCATGAGCGGAATAAGCCACACCGGCCAAAAAGATGGTGGTAAAAGAACACCCCCAAGAAGCGTTGAACTGAGAATACTGAAAGAGAGTAATATATTGTACTCAATCACCCAAAAACTTAATAAGGCAATCCCGAAAGAGAGTAAAAAACAAAGCAATTGTGATAGAATAACCATGAGAAAAAAGAACAGAAAAGAGATGACCAATCCCAGAATATTTTCATAGGATAAAACAAGCTTTGCAACAAAAAGAGCCAATAACGGAATGCAATATAATACACTCTCTCCTAAAAAAGTAAAAAGTATTTGTGTCATATAACTAAAGGGTTTTGTGAGATAGACTTCTAATTGACCTTCCCTAACATGATGAGAAAAAAACTTAATCACATTATAACCATTATTTAAACGTCCTAAGACTAAAGCAAAAGCATAATAATACATCATATCATGAAAGCTAAAGCCATTTATGGTGTTTCCCATATCAGAGAAAAGTGCATTCCATAATAGAAGTTGAATAATAAATGGCGAAAGTGTCCCAATGACAATATCAGTAAAAAACATGGCTCTATCACTTAGAATAGAGAGTAATCCATTCCTTGCATAAAAAAACATGCCAAAACAATAATTAAATAAATTCTTTAAATTTAACACGGAGCATCTCCTCAAATGAGGGAGTGGACACAGAAAACGTACAGTTGAATTTAGTTGTCATTTCCCGTATGAAATGCGAATAATCTCCACGAGGTAACGAAATTTCCAATGAACATTCTTCATTGTTCAGTTTTTTATTTTTTAAAGGAGCGGACAATTTTAACGAAAGTTCATCCATTCTCTTTACAACAGCATAAAGCGCCTGCAAGTGTTCACAAAAAAATGTCACTTTCACCAAAGAAGGAAGCATATTTTTAAATGCATCAATATCACCGTAAAAGTGTTTGTTTCCTTTATGCAAGAGAAGAATATCATCAACGTAACCATCAATATCCCCCATATCATGACTTGTGATGATGTATCCCATCCCTCGCTCTCTTTTAAGTTTTGTAAGTAGCTCCCTAATTTCATGCTTAGAAGTAATATCAAGACCAATAGTTGGTTCATCTAGGAACAATAATTTAGGTCTAAAAGATAAATTAAATGCCAATTCACTTTTGACTCTCTCACCCAAACTCAGCATTCGCACTGGCTTGTCCATGATATGCGCAATACCAAGCAACTCTGCAATCTCTTTAAGGTCGCGGATAAAAGAGGTTCGTTCAATACCATATAAGGGTTGCACCATATCCAAACTGTAACGTAGAGGTAAATCCCACCATAAACAACTCTTATGACCAAAGACCACACCCAACTGTCTAAACAGATCTTTCTTGGTTTTATACGGATTAAATCCCAAGACTTTAACACTTCCCTTATCAACGAATTGTATACCAGCAAGTATTTTAATCAGTGTTGATTTACCTGCCCCGTTAGCTCCGAGGATAGCAAGAGATTGTCCTGAAAAAAGGGTAAAACTGATATCTTTCAGCACGTGATAATTCGTATATACTGGCTTAAAGAGAGAAAGCACTCTGTTTTTGAAAGAAGTTCCTCTGTCCATGCTACGGTATATTTTTGAGACGTTATTAACGTCAATCAATAATGATCCCATCAGTCACTCCTCATTTCAACTTATCCCCTCTTGGAATGTTCCCATAATCTTTGAATATCTGTTTTTTCACTGGAAAAAACGACCATGTTCTCCCCCTCCTAAAGAGCAATAAACGCACCTAAAGCTTTAATCTCCAATTTTTGGTATAGCATATTT
The DNA here is from genome assembly GCF_042196685.1 of Bartonella sp. AC329YNZD. Classification (NCBI taxonomy): domain Bacteria; kingdom Pseudomonadati; phylum Pseudomonadota; class Alphaproteobacteria; order Hyphomicrobiales; family Bartonellaceae; genus Bartonella; species Bartonella sp. AC329YNZD. Next base: position 6,806 of record NZ_JBHIQS010000015.1, read on the forward strand.
CTTCAATCTGATGCATTCACTGAAATAAAGCATTAAGAATGCTAAAAGTTGTTTCTTCTTTTACGAAAGAAAATCTTTCGAACAAATTCAGATAAATAAAGTAAGTAGAAAAATAATTGATCATCGAAAGGAGAGCTTTGTTAATAAATCTTCATGGTGTAAGCAAAGGTACAAATAGTAAATCTATCATAAGTATATCAAATCACATTGATAACAAAACAAACCTCCTTAACAACAGGATTTTTTTGAGAGGCTACTTTTCCTCAGCATTACTATAAAATGCCTCCTTTATCTCCCATGAAAAATTAAAAAGCGCCTTTACACATTTCAGCAAATATCCTTCAGATTTTATCTCATTCATCTTCCTCAACAGACACGCCTCCCCAATATACAGCCCTACAGATAAATTCAAAGGAGCAGCTTCATCAACTCAGATTATTAAACGATACACCTTATCTAGAGATAATAATACAATCAATATGGATAAAGAACTGTAGAAAGAAAATTTATGATATTTCAAAATTCATCACTCAAAAACACCATTTTCTCATAGCGATTACTAAAGCTCTCTTCAAATGAAGCCCTATCCATCTCATCAAATTTATAGACAAAATTTTTACCAATCAAAAAGGATAAACGAAGCTTTTTTACTCTGTTTCAGCATCACTCTCATTAAAAGACAAAAGATTGAAACTTTGAACCATATGAGGTGGTAAAGGTGCAACAATGTCCAATATTCCTCCTGAAGGATGAGGAATACGAATACGACGTGCATGAAGATGAAGACGATTTTGAATTCCTCCTGGTAATGTCCAATTACTATCAGAAAAAAAATATTTTGAATCGCCAATGATAGGATGATCCATATGGGCAGCATGAACACGAAGCTGATGTGTTCTCCCTGTATAGGGTTCCATTTCAAGCCACGAAAGAGCCCGCCCTCGCGTATCTAAAACGCGATAGTAGGAAACCGCATGATGTGAATCTGGCTCCCCATGTTCACAAACACGCATTTTGTCACCTTGTGCAGTCATTTCCTTAACCATCCACGTTGAAATTTTATCCTGCTTTTTTTTAGGTACGCCCCGAACCAACGCCCAATAAGTCTTTTTTGTTTCTCGCGCTCTAAAAGCAGCTGTTAAGGACTGAGCAGCTCCCCTTGATCGCGCAACAATAAGCACACCCGACGTCTCACGATCAAGACGATGAACCAAACGCGGCTTTTCACCTTTTTTATTGCGCCATACCTCAAGCATACTATCCATATGACGTGTTAAACCAGAGCCTCCTTGTACAGCCAACCCAGCTGGTTTATTAAAAACAAATACCTTTGGATCTTCATAAAGCAGCATTTTTTTCAAAACGGTCCCATCATCCTGCCCATGAAGTGTTTTATCCGTTATTGAAAGATTTTCTTTGTCATTAATAGGGAGAGGTGGAATACGGACAGCCTGTCCCATACAAAGACGCGTATCGGCTTTAACACGTCCACCATCAACCCGTATCTGACCAGAACGCAACAGTTTTTGCAAGACTCCAAAACCAAGTCCTGGATAATGCACTTTAAACCAGCGATCTAAGCGCATTCCATTTTCATCTGCCTCAACTTTTTTTATTTCTACGCCTGCCATGAAAGTTCCCTTGCCTGATAATTTTATTGATCTATTTTTGCGCCTTTATAAGCACAAATATAAACACAAAAATTCATATTTTAGTTGGCTTTATCACACCATATTACAGTTAGTATCCAAAATTGCCTTTTCTTAACGTCCAAATTTTATTAGCTAAAAATTAAGCGTTATAAAAAAATCAATAGCCTTTACGCTTAACAGCGAATGGAGATAATTAACAGTGTCCTTATTCAAAACCTATGCACGTGTTCTCACTTACCTAAACAGAGAAAAAAATGCATCCCTTTTAATCTGTACCGCTAATGTTATGTTAGCGATTATCACCATTGCAGAACCTATTTTATTTGGACGGGTTATCGATTCTATTACAGAAAAAGCAGGTATCATCTCTACTCTTGCCATTTGGGTTTGTTTTGGACTTTCACATATTATCGCTTATGTCCTTGTTGCTCGCGGTGCAGACCGCTTAGCCCATAGACGTCGCTTAACGGTTTTAACAGAATCTTTCGAACGTATCATTGCCATGCCGTTAATTTGGCATCAACAACGCGGAACATCTAACGCACTCCATACACTTTTGCGCGCTATAGATTCCATGTCAACCATATGGCTTGATTTTATGCGACAACATCTCTCAACGCTTGTCGCCTTATTGGTTCTCATCCCCATAGCCTTTAATATGAATTGGCGCCTTTCAATAGTCTTGGTTGTGCTTGCCATCATCTATGTATTAATTGCACGTTTAGTGATGCGAAAAACAAAAGACGGGCAAGCCGCTGTAGAATGCTATCATCATAACCTTTTTAAACATGTCAGTGATTCAATCTCTAATGTTTCCATTGTACAAAGTTATAACCGAATAAAAGAAGAAACTTTCATACTGCACCAACATACAAATGCTCTGCTTAAAGCACAAAATCCTGTTCTCAATTGGTGGGCGCTCGCCAGTGGCTTAAATCGAATGGCTTCAACGATTTCAATCGTTTGTGTTCTTCTCCTTGGAGCTTTTTTTGTTGCAAAAAGTCAACTACGAGTAGGTGACGTCGTTGCTTTTGTTGGATTTGCACAACTCATGATTAGCCGCCTAGACCAAATGAGCAATTTTATTCATTGTGCAATATCCTCACAAGCAAAACTGCAAGAGTTTTTTGAAATGGAAGACTCAACCTTTCGTATCAACGAACCGCAGAATCTTCCCTCCCTCCAAAATGTTAAAGGCACCATACAATTTCATCACGTGACCTATAAATTTCCAAATTCTTCTCAAGGTGTTTTTGATATTTCTTTTGAGGTTAAAGCAGGACAAACTGTTGCGATTGTAGGACCAACAGGAGCTGGAAAAACAACGTTGATCAATCTGTTGCAGCGCGTATACGACCCTACCTTTGGGCATATCTCCATTGATGGAATAAATATATGCTCGATCAATCGCGAATCTTTACGCAAATCTCTAGCAACAGTATTTCAAGACTCAGGTCTTTTCAACCGTACTATTCATGACAATATTTCAATAGGAAAAGCGAGCGCAACGAATGAAGAACTTTATGAAGCAGCAAAAATAGCAGAAGCTCACGATTTTATTCTAAAAAAAGCTGATTATTATAACACAATGGTGGGCGAACGAGGATCTCAATTATCAGGTGGAGAAAAACAGCGACTAGCAATTGCACGCGCTGTTTTAAAAAATGCCCCTATTCTCATTCTAGATGAAGCAACAAGCGCTCTTGATGTTGAAACAGAAGCACGTGTCAAAAATGCCCTTGATTGCATAAGCCATAATCGCACCACTTTCATTATAGCACATCGCCTCTCAACAGTACGCAATGCTGATGTAGTACTCTTTCTAGAACATGGTCATTTAATTGAAAAAGGAAGCTTTCAAGAATTAATCGAGAGAGACGGCCGTTTCTCTCGATTCTTAAAAGCCAGTGGTTTAACAATCAAATCACCAGAAAGAGAAAGAGAAGGAGAAAATGAAAACGTCATCCTCTTACATGAAGCCATAGCATCATAAAAATGATACTCTTCACAAATCTCATGTAAAAAATACCTCTTCAATACACCCAAAATACTTTATTGATACAAATAAAAGGTTACTAAGAATATCACAATCCATTTTTGACGCGAGATCTTTGAAAAAATATTAAAACAAAATTTCGCACTTTTTCTACTGTTGAAATTTTACTCGATTGAAACAAAATTATTGCGTATATTTTTGCATATTAATGAGTATACAATCGAATTTAAGGAAAATGCAAAGGTAAAAAAGCTTCCAATTTTACCATCTTCTTTTAACTCAGCTTTACAACTTTCAAAACTATCTAAAACAGTGTTTTTTTAATAATGGATATGACGTATTGCTTCACACTTTTGTTTATCATGTTTTTTGTAGAATCATCCCCTCGCCAAGAACAAAATGTCATTGTGTTGTACATTCATCACGTGCTTTTTTAAGAAATATTTCTCAATACTCCTAAGCCTATTTTTCACAACAATTCTTGTGAATGGTTTTGATTGATTCAATATACATAGATTTAAAATGAGAAAATCCTACGAATATTTGGAGCTCTTACTCAAGATATAAAAATAAATTATCATTATAAATCAATATATTGAGTAAATAGCATCATAATAAATCAGACATTAATATACCTCTTTAAATTTATGCGATATTCCTTTTTATAAAATAGGATAGAGATGTTTCTTTAAAAAAATCTGTAAGAGCCACACAATGACTGCTCTTCTTCGTAAAAATATACTACAAAGCAAAGTGTAAAATGCTGCATAATCTTTCTTATTTTGAAAGGTAACTCCCAAAATTCTTGAAAAACATAAAATCAAATGAAACAATGATGATAAAGATAAACACTGTTTTTATCTCTAACAATTTTGTACAAGCCCCCATTACGCTATATCTGGATTTCAGCAAGACATCGGACAGATACTCGTGATACTTATACACCAATCCAACATAAAAATATAAAAAACACCGATGAGAAAAGATTTTGCTTTTTAAATTTTTTCAAGAAAATCTTTTAGTGCTGCAAATGCCTCACCAGCCTTGTTACCCTCAGGACCACCAGCCTGCGCCATATCAGGACGACCACCACCACCTCGACCACCAAGCACAACTGAAAGAATACGAACGAGATCAACAGCATTCAACTTATCCGTTAAATCATCCGTAACGCCAACAACAGCACTGCCTTTTCCATCCTCCGAAACACTAATAAAAGCAACGACTCCAGACTCAATTTGTTTTTTTCCAGAATCGACGAATGCCTTAAGATCCCGTGGTAAAATATTTTTGACAATGCGTCCGAGAAAAGAAAGCCCATTAATGATGGTAATATCATCTTGACTACTTTCTGTTATACCACCACTCAACACCATTTTTTTGCGTACATCATTCAACTCTTTTTCAAGTTTACGACGATCATCAAGCAAAATTCGCACCCGTTCTTCTAAACCAGAAGAAGACGTTTTTAAAAGATCAGCGATCTCATGAATACGCTCATCTTGGCGACAAAGATAAAAACGTGCTTCTTGGCCAGTTAAGGCTTCAATACGACGTACTCCTGCTGAAACAGAACTTTCAGAAACAATATGGATCAAACCAATATCGCCTGTTCGCTCCACATGTGTGCCCCCACAAAGCTCTATTGACCAATGCTTTTTTAATCCCTCTAGGTGACACTGTTTCCCCATAGAAACAACGCGAACTTCATCACCATATTTTTCACCAAATAATGCCATGGCTCCTTTAGAAATGGCTTCATCCACGTCCATGAGATGCGTTACGACCTTACTATTTTGCAAAACAATCTCATTGGCTAAATCTTCTATTTTTTTCAATTCTTCCAAAGAAACAGACTTTGGATGAGAAAAATCAAAACGTAACCGATCTGGCGATACAAGAGAGCCCTTTTGAGTAACATGGTCCCCCAATATTTGCCGTAAAGCCTCGTGTAATAAATGGGTAGCAGAATGATTTGCACGAATTTTTTTACGACGAATACCATCAACGGTTAATTCTACACAATCAGACCTCGATGCCTGACCAGATTTTACTTCTCCAATATGGATAAAAACACCATCACCCTTTTTCTGAGTATCATGCACCTCAAAAACAAAATCTTCACCAGAAATGATACCGCTATCACCAATTTGCCCGCCAGATTCACCATAAAAAGGAGTCTGATTTACCACAAGAATAGCTTTTTGCCCCGAAGAAATATGATCAACAATTTTACCATCACACACAAGAGCTGTAAGAATGCCTTCAGCTTTTTCTGTTTCATAACCTAAAAATTCTGTCGCCCCTACCTTATCACGAACAGAAAACCAAATTGTCTCCGTTATAGCTTCACCAGAACCAGACCAATGAGCACGCGCTTCCTCTTTTTGGTGTTCCATCGCTTTATCAAAAGCATCAACATCAACAGATATTCCGCGACGCCGAAGCATATCTTGCGTCAAATCAAGCGGAAAACCATAGGTATCATAAAGCTTGAAAGCAACTTCACCATTTAAATGATCTCCCTCTTTAAGAAGACTACTCGCTTCATTTAACAAACCAAGTCCTCGTTCAAGTGTTTTACGAAAGCGTATTTCTTCTAACTTCAAAATTTCTGAAATCAAAGACTCAGCACGCACCAATTCAGGATAGGCTTGTCCCATTTCGCGAATTAAAGCAGGCAAAAGCCGCCACATTAAAGGCTCTTTAGCACCAAGAAGATGGGCATGACGCATAGCACGACGCATAATGCGACGTAAAACATATCCTCTTCCTTCGTTGGAAGGAAGAACACCATCAGCAATCAAAAATGCGCACGAGCGAAGATGATCAGCAATGACACGATGGCTGGCAATAAAATCACCCTTTGCCTCAATCCCTGTAATTTCTTCTGAAGCAGCAATTAATGCACGAAAAAGATCAATGTCATAATTATCATGAACACCCTGTAAAACAGCAGCAATACGCTCTAACCCCATGCCTGTATCAATAGAAGGATGAGGTAAATCAACACGTTCTTCCTTGGAAATCTGCTCATACTGCATAAAAACAAGATTCCAAATCTCAATAAAGCGATCCCCATCTTCATGAGCACTTCCAGGTGGCCCCCCCCAGATTTCATCACCATGATCATAAAAAATCTCTGAACAAGGACCACAGGGTCCTGTATCTCCCATCGCCCAAAAATTATCAGCTGTCGCAATACGGACAATTTTTTCATCTGGAAGACCTGAAATTTTACGCCATAGTTCAGCAGCAACATCATCACTCTGATAAACTGTCACCAACAGTTTATCTTTTGGCAGACAAAATTCTTTTGTTAAAAGGTTCCATGATAAAAAAATGGCTTCTTCTTTGAAATAATCACCGAAAGAAAAATTACCCAGCATTTCAAAAAATGTATGATGGCGTGCCGTATAACCAACATTATCAAGATCATTATGCTTTCCACCCGCACGAACACATTTTTGTGCCGTTGTTGCCTGCTTATAAGGGGACTTTTCAAGTCCAGTAAAAACATTTTTAAACTGCACCATTCCTGCATTTGTAAACATAAGTGTAGGATCATTACGTGGAACAAGTGGGCTAGAAGAAAGAACTTTATGCCCATTACGATGAAAATAATCCAAAAATGTTGACCGAATGTTATTAACACTATTCATACCGACACCTGCTCAATACAGTACAAAACCATAAAAGAAAAATCCCCCTCATTAAATATCCTCTTTGCCACGCATGGAGTCAATTTAATCAAAGAATGGAATATTTGTTCAAAAAAATTGAGAAAAAATGACTGTATATTTAAAAACTCAAACAAATAAAAACAGAAAAAATCTTAAATGAAAAAAATTATAGATGAAAAAACGCTCCATCAAATGGCTTCATCACTCTCTGTATTTTCTGAACCTGCATTTTCTAACAATTCAATTGCAATCAAACCAGCATTTTGGCGCAAAGCAGCTTCAATTTCTGTAGCAACTTCCGCATGTTCACGTAAAAACTGCTTTGCATTTTCACGCCCCTGTCCTAAACGCTGAGAATTATAAGAAAACCATGCACCAGATTTTTCCACAATACCAACCTTAACACCCAAATCAATCAATTCACCTACTTTAGAAATGCCTTCACCATAAATAATATCAAACTCAACCTGTTTGAACGGAGGTGCCAATTTATTTTTCACCACTTTAACACGCGTCTGATTACCAACGATTGCATCCCTATCTTTAATAGACCCAATGCGACGAATATCCAAACGAACAGAAGCATAAAACTTTAAAGCGTTTCCCCCTGTTGTTGTTTCAGGCGAACCAAACATCACCCCAATTTTCATGCGAATTTGATTAATAAAAACAACCATACAATTAGAGCGAAAAATCGCTGCTGTTAATTTTCGCAATGCTTTACTCATTAATCGCGCTTGCAATCCAGGCAAAGCATCCCCCATTTCACCATCGATTTCCGCACGCGGTGTTAAAGCTGCAACAGAATCCACAACAAGCACATCAACTGCACCAGAACGAACCAACGTCTCTGTAATTTCCAATGCCTGTTCACCAGTATCTGGTTGAGAAATAAATAAATTTTCTAAATCAACACCAAGCTTACGCGCATAAATAGGATCAAGTGCATGCTCTGCATCAATAAAAGCACAAATCCCACCACTTTTCTGTGCCTCAGCAATAGCATGGAGAGCCAATGTTGTTTTCCCAGAACTTTCTGGTCCATAAATCTCAACAATGCGCCCCTTAGGTAATCCACCAATCCCTAAAGCAATATCCAAGGATAATGACCCTGTTGGAACTGTTTCAATTTCAACAACCTGCTCTTTTTGCCCAAGACGCATAATCGAGCCTTTACCAAAAGAACGTTCAATTTGTGAGAGAGCAGCATCGAGAGCTTTTGTTTTATCCACGATTATATCCTTGACCGAATTCATAAATAATCTAACACTTAAATTTTACACTATACTTTTAATTTAACTAAAGTCTTGAGTTTAGATTTTCACAGACTATTTGCATTCCTATCTCCACATTATGTCCATAAACATTCATGACTATCACAATAAAGAATTGGCATTGCTTATCTTATGACACAAAAAATAAATTCTAATAAAACAATACTTCCTAAGAGAGCAAGTTAACACATTTATATCTCTCTAGAAAAGGAACAATTTAAATTTCAACACAATGTTCTATAGCCCTTCTGCTTATCCCTTTGATTAAATACTTGAGAGACTAAGAATTCTCCCGCTATTGATCACATAAAAACGCATCACCAATTAAAATCACACCATATTGCATCGAAGAACAAAACGCCATTGTGTTGCATATTCATACACTTAATTTAAGAAACACCTCTCAAAACTTCCAAGCTCACTTCGTGACAACACCTATGAATGTGGTATACTGTAAGACTTTTTGACGCCACCATCTTTACACTATAGAAGGAGAAAGCTGGCACCATCACACTATTTATCATCCCCTAAGGTTGCGACAGCTCTCGGCATTTGAGACGATTCATAAGAGGAATTTTTAGTCCTTTCTTGTACGGTTTTTATCACACGCTAATCCTGCTTGTAACATGCAACCGAATAACCTGATTGCTTCAACAAATAACGGACTTGGGATGAGAGAAATTTACGGTATTTGAAACTTTCATTCAACTTACGAAACAGTCAATTATCATTATAAGTTAATATATTATTTAATAAAAACCAAAAAAAATAAAGCAGCTTAAAAGTTGAATGACATATTTAAATTTGAAAAAATATGCAATTTTGAAGATATCAAAAAAAATCTCTACAAGCAATGCAATAAATGTTTAAAATATAAACTAAATTTCTCATATAATAACATAAGAGATAAAAAATAAATCTGAGATTAATAAAAAACATATTTCAACTCAAATTTTATTTTGATCTTTACGTTTTTTGCGCAACTGTTGCCACCACTCAAGACGTTTCACAATTTCACGCTCAAAACCACGCTCAACTGGTTTATAATAACTCTGACGCCCAAGTTTTTCGGGAAAATATTCTTGTCCTGAAAAAGCGTCTGGTTCATCATGGTCATAACAATAACCACTTCCATACCCTTCTTCTTTCATAAATTTCGTAGGAGCATTAAGAATATGCTTAGGGGGTGGTAAAGAGCCATTTTTGCGCGCACAACGCAGTGCTGCTTTATACGCAAGATATGCTGCATTTGACTTTGGCGCAGTTGCAACATAAAGACATGCTTGCGCCAAAGCCAATTCTCCTTCTGGTGATCCTAAATAATCATAGGCATCTTTTGCTGCATTACAAATGATAAGAGCTTGAGGATCCGCCAAACCAACATCTTCAACAGCCATACGAACCAACCTTCGCCCAATATAGAGAGGATCTTCACCAGCATCCAACATACGTGCCAAATAATAAAGCGCAGCATCAGGATCAGATCCACGAACGGATTTATGCAACGCTGAAATGAGATTATAATGCCCATCTCGTCCTTTATCATAAATGGGCGCACGACGCTGAATAACTTTTTGCAAAGCAACAACATCAAGAACCTCTCCCAATGGTGCAATAGACCAAACTTCCTCTGCCAATGTTAACGCAACCCGCGCATCACCATCAGACATCTCTATCAAAACGTCTCTGGCATCATTATCCAAGGGAAGAGTTTTTTCCTCAACTTCTTCAGCACGCCTCAAAAGCAGGTTCAAACTTTCATGATCATGAGAAAGAAATGTTAAAACACGTGCACGCGAAAGAAGGGCAGCATTCAGTTCAAAAGAAGGATTTTCGGTTGTTGCGCCTATAAGTACCACAGTACCCTCTTCCATCACAGAAAGAAAACTATCCTGCTGAGCACGATTAAACCGATGAATTTCATCAACAAAAAGAAGTGTTTTATCCCCAGATATAAAACGCCTCTGCGCAACTTCAAAAATCTTTTTAAGTTCAGAAACTCCGGTAAAAATAGCAGAAACCTGCTCAAACGCGAAATTTGTTTCAAGGGCTAACAAACGTGCAACAGTCGTTTTTCCCGTCCCTGGAGGTCCCCAAAAAATCATCGATCCAATTGAGCCAGTTGCCGCCATACGTGAAAGCAAACCATCCTCTCCAATCAAATGCTTTTGCCCCACAACATCATTGAGAGAACAAGGACGCATTCTTTCTGCAAGTGGCCGATTTTTATGAACTTGAAGATCAAACGACGAAGTAAAAAAATCTTTCTTCAAAAAAAACCTCAACGAATAAATTGGCGAATATACATACCATCACGTTCATATTCCAATTGCCAAGTACGCGAACGAGATTGCATAAGAATCTTTTTCAACTGATGAACTGTTTGAATTTTATGGCCATTGACCACACGTAGAATATCTCCTGACCGAAAAATTCCAGCAGCATTGCTCATTTCATCAAGATTGGTAATCACAACACCTTTTGCAGATATAGGAAGATTAAAACGTCGACTATTTTGCGGCGTTAAATCTAACACTTCAGCACCAGCAAGAGGATTTTCACCCGTAATTTTTTCAGATTTTAAAAATTCAGTTTCCGAAATCGATGAAAGCATTATTTGTGTTTTTAAAGTTTTTCCACTTCGTAAATATTCTAAATCAAGACTATGCCCAATACCCGCAATCATCAAACGATACCCAAGACTATCTGGACTATCAACGCGCATCCCCTGCACACTCAAAATGACATCGCCCACTTTCAAACCAGCTTTTTCAGCGGGACTATCTTTGATAACTTCAACAATAAGAGCACCATAGGGACGTTCTAAACCTAACCCACCAGCAATATCAGGCGTAACATTTTGAAAAGATGCCCCAATATAAGGCGGCACAAAATATTTTCCACCGCGTTTAACAGTATCAAGCATCACTTTTACAAGATTAACTGGAATAGCAAAACCAATCCCTACAGAACCACCCGAACGCGAATAAATAGCCGTATTAATCCCGATTAACTCACCTTTCATATCAATTAAAGCGCCACCAGAATTCCCTGGATTAATGGCAGCGTCTGTTTGAATAAAAAAGTCAAAATCAGAAATTCCAACACGTGTACGCGCTTGCGCTGAAACAATTCCACTAGTAACCGTTTGACCAACACCAAAAGGATTACCAATAGCAAGAACAAGATCACCAACTTCAACAGCATCAGAATTTCCCAAAGGCAAAACGGGAAATTGAGCATCTTTTGCATCAACTTCAAGAACAGCAATATCAGTTGCTTCATCTTTGAGTACGATCTTGCTCTCAAACTCGCGCCCATCAGAAAAAGCCACTTTAATTTCGCTTGCATCTTTAATGACGTGGTAATTTGTAACAATCAAACCCCGTGCATCAACAATCACCCCTGATCCTAATGACGATTGCTTACGGACAGGAAAATTATTTTGAAAACGACCAAAAAATTGCTCAAAAAATGGATCACCCTCAAAAGGTGATCGTGCTCTAATTTGTCGAGCTGCATAAATATTTACAACAGATGGAACTGTCTTTTTAACTAACGGAGCAAATGAAAGAGTCATTTCTTTTTGTGTTTGAGGGATATGAGCATATGCATGATCAAATGATATCGGTATCATAATCGCCCAAAAAAGCCGCACCCAAAAAGAATACCTCATAATCTACTCCTTATAAAATCAGCACATTCTGTTGAAAATTAATAGAATTAAAAAAACACATCCCCGCAAATTAAGGACCTCTATTAATATTTCATAATAGAGAATAAAAACAACCTATTTAAACAATAAATATTATAAAAATAAAATAATTCAATATTCTATAACTTTCTCTCTGCATCTATTATTTCAAGTAAAATAACTTAAAAATTCCCGCAAAAAAACCGCCCAAAGACAAGGCGGCCTTTAAAAATTCAACAGAATAAAAAAACTTTACGAAGAAGTTTCCTTTTCATTCTCAGAAGCTTCCATACGAATGCGATCCCCAGCCCCTTTCGCTTCGACATCACGATCAACAAATTCTATAACAGCCATGGGCGCATTATCACCGGTACGAAACCCTGCTTTCATAATACGTAAATACCCACCGTTGCGTGATGCATAACGTGGCGCAAGCGTATCAAATAATTTTGCAACCTTCCCTGCATCACGAAGTGCTGCAATTGCTTGTCGACGCGCATGCAAACCACCACGCTTACCAAGAGTAACGAGTTTTTCAACAATAGGACGAATTTCCTTAGCCTTTGGCAATGTTGTTACAATCTGCTCATGCTCGATCAACGAAGTTGCCATATTTGCAAACATCGCTTTACGGTGACTGGCAGTCCGATTCAACTTGCGGCCTGACTTACTATGGCGCATAAGCCCTCTCCTTAAATTCTAATTTTAATACTGATCTTCATAGCGTTTAGCAAGATCATCAATGTTTTCAGGCGGCCATGCAGGAATTTCCATCCCAAGATGTAAACCCATACACGCCAAAACTTCTTTAATTTCATTCAACGATTTGCGACCAAAATTTGGTGTCCGAAGCATTTCAGACTCCGTTTTTTGAATAAGATCACCAATATAAACAATATTATCATTTTTAAGACAATTTGCTGAACGAACTGAAAGTTCTAATTCATCCACTTTTTTGAGAAGTGCAGGATTAAAAGAAAGCTCAGAATCAGTCTCTTCAACAGCCTCCTTCTGTGGCTCTTCAAAGTTAATAAATAACGATAATTGATCTTGAAGAATACGTGCGGCAAAAGCAACAGCATCTTCTCCATTAACAGCACCATTTGTTTCAATCGTCAACGTTAATTTATCATAATCCAGAACTTGACCTTCACGCGTATTTTCTACCTTATAAGATACTTTACGAATTGGTGAATAGAGACTATCAATTGGAATAAGTCCTATGCGCGCATCATCAACACAATTACGATCCGATGGAACATAGCCTTTTCCTGTATTAACAATAAACTCCATACGAATTTCAGCATCTTCATCAAGAGTACAAATAACATGATCTGGATTTAGAATTTCCATATCTCCAACGGTATTGATATCTCCCGCTCTCACAACACCAGGACCCTCTTTATAAACAACGACACGCTTAGGCCCCTCTTCTTGCATACGAAGCGCAATCTCTTTGATATTCAAAATAATATCTGTAACATCTTCACGAACACCAGGAATTGACGAAAATTCATGTAAGACACCGTCAATCTGCACAGCAGTAATAGCCGCACCACGAAGCGAAGATAACAAGACACGACGAAGCGCATTTCCTAACGTTAAGCCAAAGCCCCGCTCAAGAGGTTCAGCAATCACGCTCGTAATATTTGGATTATCATGCGCACATGACTCAACCTTATTGGGTTTAATAAGTTCCTGCCAGTTTTTCTGGATCATATTTTTATTCCCGTTCTTTAGTTCCGTTACCATTCAATCGTAACGACCAATGTGAACATCAGAGAAATCTCCGACAACAAAAAAACAACACCCAATTAAACACGCCGCCTTTTTCGAGGACGACATCCATTATGAGGAATTGGTGTTACATCACGAATAGAAGTAATGACAAAACCAACAGATTGCAACGCACGTAGAGCAGATTCACGCCCTGAGCCAGGACCACAAACTTCAACTTCCAAAGAACGCATACCGTGCTCTTGCGCTTTCCTCGCACAATCTTCCGCAGCAACTTGAGCGGCAAAAGGTGTAGATTTACGGGCCCCTTTAAATCCCTGAGCACCAGCAGACGACCATGCAATCGCATTTCCCTGAGCATCAGTAATAGTAATCATTGTGTTATTAAATGTTGAATTAATATGTACAACACCCGATGAAATATTTTTACGTTCGCGACGACGAACACGTGTGGCTTCCTTGGCCATAATTTCCCTTTCAACGATCTCATCACTGCCGTAACATCAGCAGCTCCACCTTACTTTTCCTTGTCAAACAAATAGAACAAAAAAAAGAATATATAAAAAACCTTATACAAATACCCTTATTTCTTCTTACCGGCAATTGCCTTAGCAGGCCCCTTACGCGTACGAGCATTCGTATGCGTACGCTGTCCTCGGACAGGCAAAGACCGACGATGCCGCAATCCACGATAACAACCAAGGTCCATCAAACGCTTAACATTCATAGCCACTTCACGACGAAGATCACCTTCAACTTGATAGCCCTGATCTATCGCCTCACGAATCTGCAACACTTCGGCATCTGAAAGTTCATGCACACGACGCCCTATGGGAATGCCAACCCGTTCAATAATTTCCTGAGCAAATTTTGGTCCAATCCCGTGGATATATTGAAGTGCAATAATTACACGCTTATTTGTCGGGATATTGACTCCAGCAATACGAGCCACGTTCACTCTCCTTAGTTATGTTGACAAATTGGCATCAAATACCTGATGTACCTTACAAAAAAATAGACTCAGAATAAAATTCTTCCGAATCCTCTTACTTCACTGAAATAAATTGAATTTATTTGTGATAGATTTCATCTCAAAAGTCAACTCTTTTCATTTACTTCTAAAAAAATCTTATGAAAGAAACCCTCTAATCATACGTGCCACTTCAGCAACACCAATCATTCCATCAACGACCTTTAACATTCCCCTCTCCGAATAAAATTTTGATAAGGGAGCTGTTTTTTCACGATATTCTACTAATCTTTTTGCAAAAACAACAGGATTGTCATCTAAGCGAACCTGTCCACCAGCCGCTATTGTTTCCTGAACACGCATCTTCATACGTTCAATCAACACGTCTTCATCAACACGCAACTCAATAACAGCATCAAGCTGCATGTTTTTTAACTCTAATATCTGTTGTAACGCTTCTGCCTGCTGCACAGTTCGTGGATACCCATCCAAAACAAAACCATTTATACAATCAGTTTCATCAATCCGATCTGATACGATTTGGTTAACAATGCTATCAGGAACTAAAGAACCAGAGCTTATAATACTCTTAGTTTTTTTACCAATTTCCGTTTCTTTAGTAATAACCTCACGCAACATATCTCCTGTTGATAAATGAGGAATGTTATATTCTTCAGTCAACATTTTAGCTTGCGTCCCTTTCCCCGCTCCTGGAGGACCTAAAAGAATAATCCTCATCGATTCCTTCTACCTCCACGAAGTTTTGATTTTTTTATCAACCCTTCATATTGGTGAGCAACAAGGTATCCCTGAATTTGAGCAACTGTATCAAGTGTGACAGTAACAACAATCAACAAGGACGTCCCCCCAAGATAAAAAGGAACCTGTAATGCAGATATCATAAATTCAGGCAACAAACAAACCAAGATGATATAAAGTGCCCCCACAACAGTAATACGTGTCAAAACGTAATCAATATATTGGGCTGTGCGTTCACCTGGACGAATCCCTGGAATAAAACCAGAATGTCTTTTCAACTGATCTGCAGTATCACTTGGATTAAACACTATCGCCGTATAAAAAAAGCAGAAAAACGCCATTAAAAATGCATAAACGATCATATAAAGTGGCTGTCCATGACCAAGAGAATAAGAAATAGCCTGAACCCATTGTGGCATTTTATCAGAAAAGTTATTAATAGTAGCTGGTAATAACAATAAAGATGAAGCAAAAATAGGTGGAATAACACCAGCAGTATTCAACTTTAAAGGAAGATGCGACATATCGCCTTGAAACATTTGATTACCAACCTGACGCTTCGGGTACTGAATAAGAATTCGCCGTTGCGCACGCTCTATAAAAACAATAAGTCCGATAACCGAAACAGCAATAAGGACGATCCCTATTAAAAGAAAAGTTGATAAATCAGCTTGGCTATGAGCTGTTAAAAGCTGAGCAAAAGTAGAAGGAAAGTTAGCTACAATTCCTGTAAAAATGATGAGAGAAACCCCATTACCAACACCGCGTGACGTAATTTGCTCGCCAAGCCACATGAGAAACATTGTCCCACCAACAAGTGTAATAACAGAAGAGATACGAAACATCAGACCTGGTTCTAAAACAATTTGAAGCCCTGTCCCTATACCGCTTTCAAGCGCAACCGCGATACCGAAAGCTTGTAGAATTGCCAATACAACTGTTACATAACGCGTATACTGATTAATAATCTTACGACCTAATTCCCCTTCTTTTTTAAGAGTCTCCAAAGAAGGAATAATAGATGTTAACAACTGTACAATAATAGATGCTGAGATATAAGGCATGATACCCAGCGCAAAAATCGCCATACGCCCAACAGCACCTCCTGCAAACATATTAAAGAGTCCTAATACACCTGATGCATGATGTTCAAAGGTTTGCCGTAAAGCATCAATATTAATACCTGGAAGAGAGATATAAGTGCCAAAACGATAGACAAGAAGTGCCGCCAGAGTAAACCAGATGCGTTTCTTTAATTCAGTTGCACGCGAAAAGGTACCGAAGTTTATATTGGAAGCAAATTGCTCTGCTGCTGATGCCATAAAACGTCTCCACTTCACACTCCAGTTCTTTAAATCACAGAAGTATAACCCTAAAACTCATATCTTTATACAAGAATAAATGCGGAACTTAAAAAATTCCACACAAAACATTTTGCAGAATATATATAACCCTTCTTCAGATCTCTACTCATATCAAAAAAATTATTGAACAACATCAGGAAAAATAATCTGACCACCCACTTTTTCAACTTTAACACGAGTAGCTTCTGAAGCTCCAGAAACATGAAAGATAATCTTAGCTTTCAAATCACCATCAGAAAGAAGACGAACCCCATCCTTTTTACGACGAATAATACCAGCCTCTTTCAAAGCAATCATATCAACAGGCTTTTCAATATCCAACTTTCCTGCATCAACGGCTGACTGAATACGTCCCAAAGAAACTTCATTATAGGTTTTGGCGAAGAAATTCTTAAATCCACGTTTCGGTAAACGACGATAGATAGGCATTTGCCCACCTTCAAAACCATTAAGGGAAACACCAGAACGTGACCTTTGTCCTTTGACACCGCGACCACCAGTCTTACCAATACCCGAGCCAATACCTCGTCCAACACGCTTACGATTTTTTGTTGCGCCTTCGCAATCACGCAGTTCATTGAGTTTCATATCTAATACTCCTGCAACCCTTAATCTTCATCTATAACGCGAACAAGATGCCGAACCTGAGCAATCATACCCCGTACACAAAGTGTATCTTCTAAAACACGCCGCCGACGCATCTTATTTAATCCAAGCCCTTTTAAGGTTGCACGCTGAATCTGTGATTTTCGAATAGGGCTTCCAATTTGCTCTACCATCACAGTTTTACCACTCTGAGATTTTTTTTGAACCATTTCCTAATTCCTTTTCTGATAATCTCAGAAACTACCCTTCTACATCAACTAAATGGCGACGACGCGCCTGCAAAGTTGAGTATTTTATACCACGCTGAGCAGCAATATCTCGAGGATGCATTTGATGTTTCAATGCATCAAATGTTGCACGAACCATGTTATAAGGGTTCGAAGATCCTAATGATTTTGCAACAACATCCTGCATACCAAGAGCTTCAAAAATAGCCCGCATCGGCCCCCCAGCAATAATCCCAGTACCCGCAGAAGCTGAACGCAATAAAACACGCCCCGCTCCGTGACGACCTTCAAGATCATGATGCAATGTGCGTCCAGACCGAAGCGGAACATAAATCATCCCACGCTTTGCAGATTCCGTTGCTTTACGAACAGCTTCCGGAACTTCACGAGCTTTACCATGACCAAAACCCACACGCCCTTTTTGATCTCCAACAACAACAAGAGCAGCAAAACCAAAACGCCGTCCACCCTTTACAACTTTAGCAACACGATTAATATGAACGAGCCTATCGACAAACTCATTATCGCGTTCTTCTCTTTCACTACGTTCTTTTTGTGCCATTCCTCATTCCTTTTTCTTTTCCGGAAGCACGATAATAAAGCTCCTCATCAAACCAGAAGAACCTAAATGAAATGCTCTAAACTCTCCTTACGCACTCATAAAGAGGAAATTTTAGAAATTCAAACCACCTTCACGAGCAGCTTCAGCCAAAGCCTTGACACGACCGTGGTACACATAGGCTCCACGATCAAAAACCACGTCGCTCACACCAACTTGCTTCGCACGTTCAGCAATTAACTTACCAACAGCAAAGGCAGCTTCTTTATCAGCACCACTCTTTAACGACTTCTTTAAATCACTTTCAAGAGTAGAAGCTGAAACAAGTGTACATCCCCGTAAATCATCGATAACTTGAGCATAAATATTCTGATTTGAACGATAAATACTAAGTCGAGGACGATTATGAGAAACCATTTTGATCCTACGACGAACACGTCTTGCACGACGCCGGATAATGTCCTTAGATGAAACCATAATACAAAATCCTTATTTCTTTTTACCTTCTTTACGGAAGATATGTTCATCTGCATGTTTAACGCCTTTACCCTTATAAGGCTCAGGTCTACGATACTCGCGAATCTCTGCTGCGACTTGCCCAACTTGCTGTTTATTAATTCCAGAAACAACAATCTCCGTGGGCTTAGGAACAGTTACAGTAACACCTGATGGAACTTTATAAACCACATCATGCGAAAAACCTAAAGATAGTTGAACATCCTTACCCTGCAAAGCAGCACGATAACCAACCCCATTGATTTCCAATCTCTTTTCAAAACCATCTTTTACACCACAAAAAATGTTTTCAATCATTGAGCGCGACATACCCCATTTAGAGCGCGCATCTTTTGATTGATCCCGCGGCGCAACTGATATAACATTTTCCTCAAGTTTGACTAAGACTTCATCATTAACGACGTAACTGAGTTCACCTTTTGGACCTTTTGCCTTAACCAGCTGACCTTCAACAGTAGCAGTAACTCCAGAAGGAATTGAAATGGGTTTCTTTCCAATACGAGACATTGTTCTAACCTACTTTTTCTTCCGTTTTCTTGACATAACTTAGAAAACACGACAAAGGAGTTCTCCACCAACATTATGTTCACGCGCTTCATGATCCGCCATAACGCCTTTAGGAGTCGATAAAATCGAAATACCTAAACCATTTGCCACCTGCGGAAGCGACTTAGCGGAAACATACACACGACGACCTGGCTTTGACACACGTGAAATCTCACGAATAGCAGCCAACCCTTCAAAATACTTCAACTCGATTTCAATTTCAGCTTTTCCATCACCTAAATCAACGCGATTATATCCCCGAATATAACCTTCTGACTGCAAAACATCAAGAACGTGTGCACGAAGCTTCGAAGCCGGAGTAACCACTTTGCCTTTTTTACGACCAAGTGCATTACGAATACGTGTTAACATATCACCAAGAGGATCTGACATAGACATTGAATAATCTCCTCTCACCAACTAGACTTTACAATACCAGGGATATGGCCTACAGAGCCAAGTTCACGCAATGCAATTCGCGACATTTTTAACTTACGGTAATAAGCCCGTGGACGACCTGAAACCTCACAGCGATTACGAACACGAACTTTTGCAGAATTACGTGGCAATTCTGCTAATTGAACGGAAGCTTTAAAGCGTTCTTCAAGAGAAACCTTCTGATCCATCACTATTGCTTTCAAACGTGCACGACGTGCAGCATAACGCTTCACCATCACCTTACGACGTTTATTTTTTTCAACGGCACTTACTTTGGCCATAATTTCACCTCGCTACGTTTGCCGTTACGAACGAAAAGGAAAATTAAAAGCACGCAATAATTCACGAGCTTCATCATCCGTTTTTGCTGTCGTACAAACGATAATATCCATGCCCCAAATTTGATCAACTTTATCATAGTTAATTTCTGGAAACACAATGTGTTCTTTAATACCCATAGCAAAATTGCCACGACCATCAAAGCTTTTTGGATTTAAACCACGAAAGTCACGAACCCGCGGAAGAGCAATCGTAACAAGACGATCTAAAAACTCAAACATACGATCTTTACGCAATGTAACTTTAGCCCCAAGAGGCATTCCTTCACGAACCTTAAAGGTTGCAATAGAATTACGTGCACGCGTAATAACGGCCTTCTGACCTGTTATAAGTCCTAAATCCTCAGCAGCAAGGGAAGGCTTTTTCGAATCAGCAGTCGCTTCACCTATCCCCATATTTATCACAATTTTATCAATCCGCGGAATTTGCATCGCATTTTTGTAATTAAACTTTTCTTGAAGCGTTTTACGGATCACTTCAAAATAATGCGCTTTCATACGCGGTATTTGTCTTTCCTCAGTCATTAATCAACTCTCCCGAACGCTTGGCAAAACGCACTTTATTACCATCTGCATTCATACGAAAGCCTACACGTGTAGGCTTACCATCTTTAGGATCAGCAATCGCCAAATTAGACAGATGAATTGGAGCTTCCTTAGAAATAATTCCAGCTTCTTGCTTCTGCGTTTGACGTTGATGACGTTTAATCATATTAACCCCACGAACAAAAGCCTTATTATCTTTCGGATTAACCTTAATTACTTCACCACTACATCCTTTATCCTTACCGGATAAAACAACAACTTTATCACCTTTTCGAATCTTCTGCATAACATCTACTCCTTACAGCACTTCAGGAGCGAGAGAGATGATCTTCATATGATTCCTACCACGCAATTCACGAGGAACAGGTCCAAAAATACGCGTACCGATCGGCTCTTTTTTATTATCCACTAAAACCGCAGCATTACTATCAAAACGAATGACACTACCATCTGCGCGACGAATATCCTTAGCAGTACGAACCACAACAGCTTTCATAACATCACCTTTTTTAACACGGCCACGAGGAATTGCATCCTTAACCGAAACAACAATAATGTCACCGACCGAAGCATATTTCCGCTTTGAACCGCCTAACACTTTGATGCACATGACACGACGCGCTCCAGAATTATCAGCAACGTCGAGGTTTGTTTGCATCTGAATCATGACTGGCCACCTTCTCTTAACACATATATCCGATTGTATCTTTTACACACTCGGATTTGCCTGCCAAATAACGATAAAGTTATCGCCTTCAAATTTATCAATGATAACCACACTGTTAAATTCTAAAACAATAAGCTTAACTCATTACGTTACATTGTCTTTTACAACAATCCAACATTTATCTTTCGAAATTGGTCTCGATTCTTGAATAGAAACTTGATCCCCAATCTTGAATTGGTTGTTTTCGTCATGCGCTTTATAATTTTTAGACTGCCGAACAGTCTTCTTAAGAAGCGGATGAGAATAACGGCGTTCAACTTTGACAACAACAGTCTTATCACTTTTGTCGCTAATAACAACACCCTGCAAAACGCGTTTAGGCATCTCTTATTTCCTTAAACCTTACTTTCACTTATTTTTTGACGAAGAAAAGTTTTAATACGCGCAATATCACGACGAACTTGTCTAACGCGCGCAGTCTTTTCTAATTGACCTGTTGCTTTTTGAAAACGCAAATTAAATTGCTCTTTCTTTAACTTAGCCAATTCATCTTTCATTTGGTCGAGCGTTTGCGCCCGTAATTCTGTGGCTCTCATCGCTTAACCTCATTATTCAGCAATACGCTGGATGAAACGCGTTTTTATAGGCAACTTTGCAGCACCCAATCTTAGTGCTTCACGTGCAACATCCTCCGGAACGCCATCAAGCTCAAACATGACGCGCCCAGGAGCAACACGTGCAGCCCAATAATCAACACTTCCCTTACCTTTACCCATACGAACTTCAGTCGGTTTAGATGTAACCGGAAGATCTGGAAAAATGCGAATCCACACACGACCAGAACGCTTCATATAACGTGTAATCGCACGACGCGCCGCTTCAATTTGACGAGCAGTAACCCGCTCCGGCTCAACAGCCTTCAAACCGTAGGCACCGAAATTCAAATCCGTACCACCCTTCGAAAAACCGTGAATACGGCCTTTGAACTGTTTACGGAACTTTGTGCGCTTTGGCTGCAACATTGTTCTCTACTCCAAATTTTAGTTCAATCTCAAAAACTAAGCATTTTCGCGGCGACGATTCGATGAAGAACCAGATTGATCAACTTCCGTAGCACGACGTTCTGAAGCCATCGGATCATGCTCAAGAATCTCACCCTTAAAGACCCAAACTTTAATACCACAAATACCATAAGCGGTCTTAGCTTCTGCTGTACCGTAATCAACATCAGAACGCAAGGTATGAAGTGGAACACGACCTTCACGATACCATTCCATACGAGCAATTTCAGCACCACCAAGACGGCCAGAACAATTGATACGAATACCTTCCGCACCAAGACGCATAGCAGACTGAACAGCACGCTTCATTGCACGACGAAAAGCAACACGACGCTCTAACTGTTGAGCAATTGATTGCGCAATAATTGTTGCATCAATCTCCGGTTTACGAATCTCCACAATATTCAATGAAGTTTCAGCATCCGTCATTTCTGAGAGTTTATGACGAAGCTTTTCGATATCAGCACCTTTTTTACCAATAATCAAACCAGGACGTGCAGAATGAATCGTAATACGACACTTTTTATGAGGACGCTCAATAACGACCTTAGAAATAGCCGCCTGTTTAAGCTCCTCAAGCACATACGAACGAATTTTCAAATCTTCATGAAGAAGACGTCCATATTCACCACTATCAGCATACCAACGAGAGTCCCAAGTCCGATTAACACCAAGACGAAGTCCTATTGGATTGATCTTCTGACCCATTACGCGGCCTCCACTTTTTCGGTAACTTCACGAACAATAACAGTAAGATGCGAAAATGGACGTTCAATTCTACTCGCTCGCCCTCGACCACGAACATGAAAGCGCTTCATCACTATCGACTTACCAACATAAGCTTCCGCCACAACAAGCGAATCAATATCAAGATCGTGGTTATTTTCTGCATTTGCAATTGCTGATTCAAGCGTTTTTTTCACAGTAGCAGCAATACGCTTGCGTGAAAACATCAAATCAGCGAGTGCGACATTAACTCTTTTACCACGAATCATTGCAGCAACTAAATTAAGTTTCTGCGGACTAACACGAATTGTCCGTGTGACAGCTCTTGCTTCATTATCTTTAAGTTGGCGCGAAACTTTAGCTTTTCCCATTCCTACTTCCTCTTTGCTTTTTTATCGGCACCATGACCATAATAAGTCCGGGTAGGAGCGAACTCACCAAACTTATGCCCAACCATCTCTTCAGAAACAGAAACAGGAATGTGCTTATTACCGTTGTAAACACCAAAAGTTAAACCAACAAATTGCGGCAAAATAGTAGAGCGACGACTCCATATTTTTATAACTTCATTGCGCCCACTTGCACGTACCTTCTCTGCTTTACCAAGAAGATAGCCGTCAACAAACGGACCTTTCCAAACTGAACGAACCACTTCAGACTACCTTTCTCATTTCTTGCGTTGATGACGCGTACGCATAATAAACTTATCAGTGGCTTTATTAGAGCGCGTACGCTTACCTTTCGTAGGTTTACCCCAAGGAGATACTGGATGGCGCCCCCCTGATGTACGACCTTCACCGCCACCGTGTGGATGATCAACGGGGTTCATAGCAACACCGCGAACATGTGGACGCTTACCACGCCAACGTGACCGACCTGCTTTACCATCATTAATATTCCCATGATCAGGATTTGAAACAGCGCCAACAGTTGCAAAACAGCTACTGGGAACCAAACGCTGTTCACCAGAATTTAAACGAAGAATAGCCATACCATGATCTCGTCCAACCAACTGCGCATAAGCACCTGCTGAACGTGCAATCTGTCCGCCTTTTCCTGGCTTCATCTCAACATTATGAATAATTGTACCTACAGGCATATTAGCAAGAGGCATAGCATTACCCGGCTTAACATCTACATTTAAACCAGCCATAACATAATCACCAACACCAAGACGCTGTGGTGCAAGAATATAACTCAATTGCCCATCCTCATAACGGATTAAAGCAATAAAAGCGGTACGATTAGGATCATACTCTAAACGCTCAACCTTTGCTGAAACATCACGTTTAAGACGCTTAAAGTCGACAAACCGATAACTACGTTTATGTCCACCACCCTGAAAACGAGCAGTAACACGACCGCGATTATTACGTCCACCCTTTGAAGACAAACCTTCAGTTAACATCTTTACAGGTTTTCCCTTATAAAGGCAAGAACGTTCCACAATAACAAGCTGACGCTGCCCAGGTGTCGTTGGATTAAACTGCTTAAGTGCCATTATTCCTATCTCCGAGCCTCTTAAAGACCTGTCGAAACGTCGATAGTCTGACCACTGGCCAGAGTTACGATCGCTTTTTTGACATCACTCTGCCGACCAACTATACCTTTGAAACGCTTCACTTTACCCTTACGGACTATCGTGTTAACTGCTTTAACTTTTACGCTAAAAAGCGCTTCAACAGCAGCCTTAATCTCAGGCTTCGTCGCTTTCGGCGCGACATTAAAAGCAACTTGATTGTATTCAGAAATCATAGTCGCCTTTTCAGTAATAACTGGACTAATAATTATATCATAATGGCGAAGATCTGTCATTTAAAACGCTCCTCAAGAGCCTCAACAGCTGCTTTTGATAAAACAAGTTTGCTGCGACGCAAAATATCATAAACATTAATTCCCTGAATAGGCAAAATGTCAATATTAGGGATATTAGAGGCTGCACGAAAAAAGTTAATATCAATCTCCTTACCACCAATCAAGAGAGCGTTATTAAATCCAAGCTTAGAAAAATGAGAAACAAGCATTTTCGTTTTAGCATCCTTAACAGTCAACTCATCCACAATAATTAAATCTTTTGCTTTTAATTTCGCAGATAACGCAAAACGCAATCCAAGAGCACGAATTTTTTTAGGAAGATCATGCGCATGGCTACGAACCACTGGTCCATGTGCCTTACCCCCACCTCTAAACTGCGGTGCACGTGCAGATGAATGTCGAGCACGCCCAGTTCCTTTCTGTTTAAACATTTTTGCCCCTGTTCGCGACACATCAGAACGACCTTGGGATTGATGACTTCCCTGCTGACGACGTGCAAGCTGCCAACGAACAACACGTTGCAAAATATCCTCACGCGGAACAAGATCAAAAATAGCTTCAGAAACCTTTAATTTGCCAGCTTCATTACCATCAAGAGTTTTAATTACAAGATCCATTATTAGGCTCCCTCAACTTCAGAGGTTTCCGTCACCGGAGTAACCATTTCCGCTTTCTCCTTCACAAGACGGCGAATACCAGCAGGCTTTGGAGCATTATCAGGAAGACGCTTCTTCACAGCATCCCGTATCAAAATCCAAGAACCTTTAGAACCAGAAACAGCACCACGCACTAAAATTAAACCACGCTCACTATCAGTGGAAACAACTTCAATATTCTGTGTTGTTACACGCACTTGCCCCATATGGCCAGCCATTTTTTTGCCTTTAAAAACTTTACCAGGATCTTGGCACTGCCCTGTAGAACCATGAGCACGATGTGTGATAGAATTACCATGAGAAGCACGATGTCCACCAAAGTTATGTCGCTTCATAACACCAGCAAACCCCTTACCAATACTGGTACCAGTCACATCAACTCTTTGTCCTGGAACAAAATGTTCCACTGTAATCTCAGTACCAACATCAAGAAGATTGTCGGGACTCACACGGAACTCTGCTATTTTGGCTTTAGGCTCAACAGAAGCCTTAGCAAAATGTCCACGAAGAGCTTGTGAAGTATTCTTAACCTTAGCAAAGCCTACACCTAATTGAACAGCAGTATAACCATTCTTTTCAACTGTACGCTGAGCAACGACTTGACAATTCTCCAAACGAAGTACCGTCACCGGCACATGCTCACCAGCATCATTATAAATACGGGTCATGCCCAGCTTCTGTGCTATTACACCTGAACGCATCGGGTCTGTTCCTTCTGTCCTCAAACCTCAGAGCTTAATTTCTACATCCACACCAGCAGAAAGATCGAGCTTCATAAGCGCATCCACTGTTTGCGGCGTTGGATCAACAATATCAAGAAGACGCTTATGTGTTCGCATCTCAAACTGCTCACGACTTTTCTTATCGATATGCGGTCCACGATTGACCGTAAACTTCTCAATCCGCGTAGGAAGCGGAATGGGACCACGGACATTTGCACCGGTACGTTTAGCAGTCGATACGATCTCACGCGTCGACGTATCAAGAATTCTATGATCAAACGCTTTCAAGCGAATGCGAATATTCTGACTGTTCATGCTCTTTATTTCCCTGTTATACAAAGTGCCTTCAATAATCAAAGCACTCAACAAGCATTATTTATTCAATGATCTTAGAGACGATACCGGCACCAACAGTACGACCACCTTCACGAAT
>NZ_JBHIQS010000016.1:0-32889 GCF_042196685.1 Bartonella sp. AC329YNZD
AGAGAAGAAAACACTTTAAACAAATGTTTGTTATGAGAGACAAAATGTTAATATACGCTTCAAAAAATCTCACTTATGTCTGAAAAAAGGCGGTCTATCCGTATACTATTATCATATTATCATAGAATTTCTCATGAGAGAGAATAATTTAAAAAAATTGTATACTATCGTTTATTGGTTTCTAGCTTATAAAGTAGGGGGTATATCTGCTTATTTTTATAAAAGTGTTACTGTTTTTATGGGAAGAATATTTATAAAATGAGATTAGAAGGCGCATTTAAAGATAAAAATAAATATCAGTAACGTTCATTCATAGTGTTATAAAAGATTATGGATTAAGTTAAATAAAAAGCTTATTGAATTGTTATGACATCATATTTGTTAATATGTTACACGGTAATTTTTTGATATTTATCTTAGATGAAGAGTTTTATGAAATGAGTAAGATATATTTGGTTGTGAGTTGGTTTGCAGAGAAAGCATTATATTTTATGGTATAGGGGATAGATCAAGATTTTTTCCATAATTATTTGTGTTGATAGGGGCTTCAAGCTATTGTTGTGTTATGTGCCACCATAGTGATTTTGGGGTAGATACGTTAGAGATTGTTTTTCTGCTTTACGTTTTGTCGATCAACGTTGATGGATATTGTATAGAAAGTGAGACTGTTGCCGTGGAGAGAGAAATTATGCTTTTGCTTATAATATCAATGAAAAAAGCAACGGAATATTACGGCAAAGTATTTGTATAGGAGAGCTTATTTAGGGGGTAACTTTTTAGCTCGTGAAGTTTGTAAAATAAAATGCTGTCTATAAAAAAATAATATTTTTATAAAGTAAAATAATAACACTTTTAATAATTATTATTTGCATATATAAGCATAAAATATAATTATATTTAATTAAATAATATTTAATACCTAAATAAAAAGTGTGACTTTCCTGATGAAACATAAATATACATTACCATTCATTATACTTATCGTATGTTTATCAACAGGAGGGCTGATTTCTACCGATATTTTTTTACCGGCACTGGGCGATATGCGTCAATATTATCAAGTGACACAATCTCAAATTCAAAGTGCAGTGGCGGTTTTTTTGTTGGCATTGGCACTTGGGCAGCTCATTTATGGGCCGCTGAGTGATAATTTTGGGCGTAAAAAAACACTTCTATTGGGCTTATTCTTGTGGTTATTTACGACACTTGGTGTGATTTATACGGTTCATATTCACGCTTTTCTTGTGTTACGTTTCTTGCAAGGTCTGGGTGCTTGTGCGGGACTTGTCTTAAGTCGTGCAATTATCAATGATTTGTTGGATAAAAAAGCGGCTGGAAAACTTTATTTGATTGTTTTTCCTTTTATTGGAATGTCACCAGCACTTGCACCTTTCATTGGTGGACTTTTGATACAAGCTTTTCATTGGCAGGCAACTTTTATCTTTTTAAGCTTTTTTATATTTTTGACCATGTTGCTATGTTGTTTTGTGCTAAGCGAAACTCTACCCCCTCAAAAACGGCAGCATTTTTCTCCTATAGGATTTATGAAGGGATATCTAGGCGTTCTTAGAAATAAACAATTTATTTTTTATGCACTTATTCCGTGTTTTTCTTACGCAGCCTATTTTGCTTATATTGTAGAATCGCCTTTTTTACTCACGACTTTGGGGCTTTCGCCGATATACATTAGTTATACCTATATTGGTGTTTCATTGCCCTATATTTTGGGAAATCTTTTAGCGCGATGGTTTTTCGAACGCGAGTCTATGGAAAAAACTGTCTGTCGAGGGTACATTATTTTTGTTATAGGAGGCATGCTCTTTGCTTTGCAGATGTATCTAAGCCCATGGCCCCTTGTGACAAGTTTTATCGCTATTGCTGTTCTTACTTTTGGCAATGGTTTTTTATTACCGTTAGGAACAGCGTTGGCTATTTCATCGCATCCGCAAGCTGCGGGAGCGGCTTCTGGTGTTATGGGGTCTTTGCAATTAGGCAGTGCGGCACTCAGTGCAGCGGTTATCGGAAAAATCTCTGGTCATAGCCCACGGGCTATGGCAACTTTGTTAGCAGGGTGTTGTCTCATTGGTTTTATCATTTATATTCGAAATGCCCGTGTTTTTATGATTTCAGAAATAAGCTGAGTAAAATGATAAAAAGAAAGCATTATGCGGAAATGCTTTTGATGTTTTATACAAATGGGGGCACCTGTACATTAGATGAATTTTTTTATGAAGTTGTTTGATTGCGTGGGGTTAAATTTATCACAGGCTTAGTGTGCGTTTAACAAATCACTGATTACGGGGGGGAAGCTTATGAGTTTAGAATTTCAACATATCTGTATTTTCATGATAGTGGGTGGGAAGAGTTTCTGCCTGAATGCATGTTTTAAAATAGGGGGAAAAATTGAGCAATGCGCTTTCCTATTATTATTCTTTCTCCTGTGATGCCAGTTTGGGATGATGGTGTCTTTTGTTCTCCATTGACAACGCTATGTTCAACAAAAGGATTCCCTGTCACTCTGCTGGACACACTCTCTCTTTTTCCTAAGAGTTCTCATGTTCTCAATCATTCTGTTGTAGAGACTTTATCTTTTATGACAGAAAAACTTAAAAGCTATTTTAAAGAGCCTACGGTGTTGGTAGGATTTTCTATGGCTGGAACATTGGTACAAATATTGGCAGTACAGCTTCCCAATGTTCAAGCTGTGCTTGCTGTGAATGCACCTGGCTATCCAGATAAGGTTTTGCAACGGCGCCTTGGAGATATTCTTGCCTCCTTAGAAAATAATGATTTATCGGGGGCTTTGGAAATACTCAATGGTTTTATGCATCCTTCTGGCATTATGAAAAAAAGAGCCTTATTGGAGATTCCTGATGAAAAAAAAAGCGTGGCAATTGAACGCATGACAAGAGGGTTTAAACTCTTATTAGAAATAGATGCTAGAGATGAAATAGTTAAGTATAAGGGGAAGTTTTTAGCTTTAGTGGGAGAAAAGTCGCAACTTGCAACGGTAGATAATCAGACGAAAAGTCATAATCTGAACCATGAATATAAGATTGTTTCTGGTGCTGGTACGCGTTTATGGGAGGATAATCCTACTATGATGGATGCAGTTATTGATGAGTGGCTGGAGGGACTATGAAAAAGAAAGTACTTGTATTACCTGGTGATGGGATAGGATCAGAGGTTTGTGATGCTGCGCTGATGGTCTTAGAGCAATTCCAATTGCCGATTGAATTGACTTATGGTGATATTGGTTTTGAATGTTGGAAACAGGAAGGAGATCCTATTCCTCAAGCGACTTGGCAAAAAATTACTCAGAGTGATGCTATTTTACTTGGTGCTGTGACCAGTAAAGGAAAAGAAGCGGCTTTAAAAGAACTTGCTCCGCATTTAAAAGAGAAAAACCTTGGCTATGTTTCTCCCGCACTTCAACTTCGCCAAAAGTTAGGTTTGTTTGCGAATATATGTCCTGTAAGATACATCTTTGGTCCCCAACGTCCTTTTCATTTTTGTGTTATCAGAGAAAATAGTGAAGGCCTTTATGCTGGATTGGATTTTCGGGGTATTCCTCCTGAAACAGCCGTTTGGCTAAAACATCCAAATTTGACAAAATATGGGCTTGAGGAGGCCGCGTGGACAGTTCGTTTGCAGACACGCTTTGGTTTAGAACGGTTATTTGAATATGCTTTTTCGTATGCACGCAGACATGGGTTTGGGCGGGTTACTTTTGCTGATAAGCCCAATGTTCTGCGAGAAAGTGGTCAGTTTGCTCAGGAAATTTTTGAGAAAATTGCGCAAAACTATCCGGAAATTGAATCAGATATTCATAATGTTGATGCGGTTGCTTTGTGGATTGCAACCAAGCCAGAGCAGTTTGGTGTGATTGTTGCTGAAAATATGTTTGGCAATATTCTCTCTACTCTTGGCTCTGGTATAATGGGAGGAGGGGAGCTTGCATCTCATGTGAATGTGGGGAGCGAGATTGCTTGTTTTGAACCTGTTCATGGAAGCGTACCACGTATTGCTGGACAAAATAAAGCCAATCCTTCTGCGATGCTTTATACCACGGCTTTACTCTTAGAGCATTTAGGCTTTAAAGATGCAGCAAAACAACTGTCTGAGAGTGTTGATCAGGTTATTCGTGCTGGAAAAACCGTTACCTATGATCTTGGAGGTATAGCCTCTACCCGTCAAATGGCTGAAGCTGTTCGCAATTCTCTTATGAATTCTGTCTTTGTTCATCGTGCTGCCATTATTACCATTGGTGATGAACTCCTTTCAGGACAATATTTGAATACAAACTTACAAGATTTAAGCCAAAGCTTGAACAAGAGAAATATTCAAGTCACACGTCATTTTGTTTGTGCTGATCAATTACAGCAAATCAGTGAGACTGTTGTTTCTTGTCTTGGACAAGAAGATCTTATCATTATCAGTGGGGGATTGGGACCAACATCAGATGATAAAACACGCGATGGAGTTGCTCAAGCTGTAAAGCAGCCTTTGGTGCATCATGAAGATGTTTGGCAAACAATAAAAGGTCAATTACAACGATTAGGGATTACGGCGGATAAGAGTAATGCACGTCAAGCATTGTTTCCTGAGACAGCAACCGTACTTGATAATCCTACAGGCACAGCACCAGGGTTTTATCTCTCTTGCGATGGAAGTACGCTTGTTGTTTTGCCTGGTCCACCATCACAGGCTCTTGCGCTTTTAGAGAATTATTTAGAACACAACGAGAAGAGATATTCTTCTGTATCGCGTGCGGGGTATGCATGGACTTTGATTGGAATTGATGAAAGTACTATTGCGCAGTGGGTTGATGATCATCTTGAAAATGAACCCTTTGAGCGGCATTTTTTATGGAAAAGCCCCTATGTTTTGGTGCAACTGGTTGCTCAATCAGAAGCACCCTTGGAACAACATTTCGTGGAAGAATTTGAAAATCATTTTCGTCCATATTTGGTTGGTGCAGAAGTTACTACTGCTTCTAAACAATTAGCGATGCATGCAGAGGTGTGTTGGTTGGGCAATGATCCGCTGCTTTTAAAATATTTTCAGCCCATAGAAAAAGGTAAACAAGATATTTCACTGCTTGAGGTTGAAGTGAGCCTAGAGCCTTCTTTGGAGACATTAGAAAATCAAGCAGAAAGCCTTGGACATGCTACCATAACTATACGGATGAAAGGTTATGGTGATGATCGTATAACTTTTCCCTATACGCGACCACTTTTAGGTGTCGTCTTACAAGAATATGCCGCTTGGTTGGTTTTAAAAAGATATTTGAAAATGGAGAAGAAAAAATGAACCTCTATGGGGATGTAAAATATTGCCTAAATTATTGAACATTCTATTATAAGAAGTATTTTGATCTTTTTCTTCAGGGGTTTTTGTCTATAGGCTGTTTTTTCTTTTGATGTGTAATTAAATGACTTTGATTGATTCAAGATTAAGAACTTTACTATATCTCGCTACACTCAATATTTATAATGATTAATTATGATTATAAATCAATGTATTGTCTCTTATTAACAGCATATAAAAGGAGCCCAGAGACTTGTGTGGTTGAAGTATTGTCAATAATGGAGCTTCTTTTGTCAATCAGAAAGCAATGCTGTGAAAAGATAAGAAGCAGTGTCTTTTAGAGAAAATCTTTGCAAATTTTATTGAAAAATATGCCAATGAAGTGTTGCGTGTGAATATTTTCTGTTCAGTTATCGGATAATAAATTGCTGTAAAGGCCTCATAAAATTTTTTCTTTAAGTTTTTGTGTAAGCATGACCGTTGGGTGTTTGCTTCCCGAGGAGCGATATTTTTCAATTTGATAACAGGAAGAACTATTTTTTTTGTAAGACGTGAAGATTTGAGGAGTGATCATTTTACGCTTTTGTTTTCTTTTTGATTGGTCATTTATAGGAATTTTTTTGGGAAAAATATTTAATGTGGTGTATTTGTGAATGTGGTTAAAAACATTTTACGCGTGTGTGGGAGAAATAAAAATGTGTCTTAATTGTTGATAAGAGTATCAATGTTTTTGATGAACAAATTTCAGTCGTAATTCTTAGTATCTAGATAGGAAGTTCAGCGGATTTTAACAGTTAGTATCCTATCTGTTGTGATGTGCAGTGGTCTTTTTAAGCAAAAAAGAAAGGGCTTTTATGTATCAGATTGATTACAATAGTTATCGTTCTGTCAAGAGTTTTAATCGTCGCGTTCGTTTTCTCGTCATGCATTATACAGCTCTTGATTTTAAAGCCTCGATTATGGCACTTACAGGAGAAAAGGTTAGTGCACACTATCTTGTTCCTGATCCTTCAGAGCAGACATATCGTGAGGCAGGCTTTAAGGATATGCGTATTTTTAATCTGGTTGATGAAAATGAGCGTGCATGGCATGCGGGTGTGAGTTCATGGGCTGGGCATAGTCAGCTCAATGATGTATCTATTGGGGTTGAAATTGTTAATTTAGCGACTGATTATTCTGAGTCTTCAGAAGAGGCAGTTGATTGTACGACTTATCATGATGAGAGGGATATATTTCCTCCTTATAACCCAATACAAATTGATGCAGTTAAGGAACTTGCCTTGAATATTCTGCAACGGTATCCCGATATTATGCCAACTGATGTTGTGGGACATAGTGACATTGCCATTGGAAGAAAAAGTGATCCAGGAGCAGCTTTTCCATGGAAAGAGCTTTATAGGGCAGGTATAGGAGCATGGTATGATGACGAATTAAAAAGTCATTATCAAGAGCAATTCTCTAAGAACTTTCCATCCAAAGAAGATGTTTTGGCGAAGCTAAAATGCTATGGATATGATATTTCTGTTGCGTGTACCCAAACAGGATACAAAGATTTGATCCGAGCATTTCAACTTCATTTTCGTCAAGAAAATTATGATGGGATTCTAGATGTTGAAACAGCAGCAATTCTTTATGCATTGGTTGATAAATATTTTCCATGAATTCAATGTGTTTTAATTGAAAATATGGCGTATGATTACGTGCAAGCCTTTTTATTATCAGGAAAGGCTGCTTTTTGCCAGTTGGCTTTATGTAAAAAGGACATTAATCGTGTAAAAATCCCCTGTACGGTATAAGGCGTTTTATGGAAACATAACTCTGAAAGCTCTATGATTTGCAGAGATTAGATTTTACTGTTTCTTTGTCTTATATTTCGCTTCCTTTAAAAACGCATAAAGCCAAGATGTTGCGTATATGATGACATGTGCCCTACGCAGGATAAAACGCTTCAAATAAAATGGACTTGTATTGTATATTTCCATGCTTGTTTTAAAGAAATGTTTTTTAGTGTGTATCACAACATATATTTTACAGCGACGTTCATAGAGAATATAATCTAAAATCCTCTATGAAGTGTATCCTCATTTTTATTCTTAATAAAAGTGCCTAGTATTATCGTACACTTCTTTGTCAGATCTCAATGTTACTACAGCCCTTGGAACTTAAAACGATACATAAAAGGGTTTTCTGTACTCGTTTTTATTCATACGGCTCTCTCCGTTTATCGTGTACAAGTGAAAGGTTTTTGTTAATTGAAACATGCAAAATTATAAATTATGATTATAAATCAATGTGATGCAGATTCAATAAAAATAAGGGCATTTACAAATTGCTACTGTTAGGGGGGCTATTCTTTAGAAGGGGAAGAGGTCAATTTATTTTTTGAAGATATATCTCTTTGCTCTTTTATTGCTTTAGGGGATGTTTGCATCGTTTTGACAGCATGTTTCTTGATGATTAAGTTTTTTAATGAAGCAGTGTTATAAAACGTTGTGTTTTAGAGTGTTGATAGAAGACATATTCAGGCATATCAAAAACACAATGATGTCTTGTTTTTTTCAATATTTTATTTGTTCAGTGTAGAATTTATTTGAGAAGATCATGACCGAAATTACAAAGGTTAGAAGTAAATTATCAAGAAAGACAAATTTGGTCATAAAGCAAAGGAGGTTATTCATGCTTTAAAGGGCAAGAAAGAGATTGTATTTGAAGTGAAGTGTAAACGTCCGTGTGGAGAGCTCTTATCAAGCATATCAGGTTAATCTTCTAAGAGTAGTTTTATGAAATTAAGTCGGTTTTTTCCGAGAGACAAGACAATAAGTATCAGGAAAAGATCATGATATTTTATTTCAAAAGTAAAAACTGGCAACTTATGTTGCCAGTTTTTAAAAGCTGTAGCCTAATAGGATTAGAATGAACGCTGTAAACGAATCATCCCTTGGAAAGCGTTTTTCCCATTAAAGAGATGTTTTTCGTTATTATTTGCATCTTTTATAACGCGATCATCATTCCAAGAAACATAGGTTAATTCAGGTGTAATCACAAACCCTGGAACCAACGTGTATGTAATATTTACAGAAGTTGCAAAGGTTTTTACAGCGCTATAAGAAACTTGAGCATTCAAATTTGCTTTTGGAGTAAGCTTGTAAGTGGCACCCGCCCAAGCTGCCCATTTACCACCCCAGTTTGCATAAATCGTTGTGCTGTTTCGTGATAATTCATCATTTGCATTAACTGTATAGTAATCAAAGCCGTTTTTATAACCAGCCATTACCCATAGATTGAAACGATCGTTAACATTGAAATCTGCACGTATTTTTCCCGCCCACTTTTTGTAGTAAGTATCATATGCGGTAACTGCTGAAAAGCCACCCCATTTTTGCATAAACTTTATACCTAAAACCACATTGGGTGTGTAATTTTTAATTGATTTACTCGGAAGAGTATCATTCGTGATAGAAACAAGTTTACCATCTTTATCAATGTAGTATCCTTGTGTTCCAGGAAGATCATCTGCATTATTGCCTAATTCAGCGCCGATAATAGCAGAAAAACCGGAGTCACCACTAAAGGTGTAGGAAATAAAATTGGTGCGTGTTGTGCCAGCAGGTGCTATGCTGTCATCATTGAGAACATTTCCATAATCACCAGTCCAGCTGTTGAAAATTGTATCATCAAGACCTACGCGAAAACCACCCAGTTCAATGTAAGCAGCTGCAAGCTTTGCACTCGCATTATCTTTACCATTCCCCCAGTTTGAATAAATTCTCGCATATGAACGAAGTGTTCCCATTTCTGTTTCAGAGGCGGCTTGAAAAACAAGGGTGAGCCGTGATGCTGCGCCATAGGTATCTCTTTTGTTTTTCAGTTCAGTTTCGGTTGTTGCATCGATATTATCACCGCCTATAAAATCAGCGCGGACATTTCCTGATAAACGTATACAGGTTTCTGTTCCAGGGATATAGAAATATCCTTTTCCGTAGGCATCACAAACGCGAATATATTCTACAGGTTCAGGTTCGGCAATCGCTGTTGAAGCAGCATGAGCTCCAGAAACAGCTAAAAAAGCTGTTGTAGAGCTTAAAAAAAGGGATTTTATATTCATATGGGATCTCCGAGGTCCTTTTTAATCTTCTTCTAAAGAGTATCTCTTGCCTAACGCATTAAAGACAAAGATACAGAAAAATACACGGTACTTATCATTCTAGCTATACTGATCTTTTTTAGATATTCAAATATGAAATTACTTTTTTGTAATGTATACATATACTATTCGATAGGGTGTGGTAAAAAGGACACAATTTTTTATTTTGTTAACGTTTTATCCCCATGAGATCACTCTATGAAATCAATACAGAAGAAAAATTTCAGATATTTTGGAAAAAAATCGAAAATGTCTTGAACTTTCTGTTGATACCATTTATGCCAATCGTTGGAGAGGTGGCCGAGTGGTCGAAGGCGCTCCCCTGCTAAGGGAGTAGGGCTCAAAAGGCTCTCGAGAGTTCGAATCTCTTCCTCTCCGCCATTTATTATTATAAAAGTGGTCGATTGTGTGTAGGAATTTTGTTTCCAGTGGTTTGCGTTAATTTGCTTTTCTACCAATCCAAATTTTTTGTAGCTTTTTAGTTATTTCTATTGCTAGGCATTTTCTATCGGCTGTTTTGGTACAAAGCGATGCTATTTTATCTCTAATCCAATTTATCTTTAGTCCAACCAAACAGTGCTTTCATTTGTGAAACCGTAGCGCCCTGCATTAGCCACACATGTTGTTTCTTATTTTCGCAATCTCTGTGTTGATTTTGTTTGTATCTGTAACAACATATTGATTTATATATATAATTTGTCGTTATTTAATTTAAATTGGAACCCCGAACACCGTAAAATTCTTTCTGTTCAAATCTTTTTTATCTTGAACCAATGACAATTATTTGCTCGCAGATCATAATCGGAGAGAACCGTATAAATAAAAACGATTGAGCAAAGAAAAAATGCCTCTCATGAACTGTCTCAAGTGCCAAGGGCTGTCGCGCAACACCCACGAGATGGCAAGTCCTGTGTGATGGAGTTGGTTTGCTCTTCATAAGTGTAAAGATGGCGTGCTCAATGGTTTTTATTATTTCATAGGGGTTTTATCGTTATACCCTTCACGGGCATTATCGTGAAATGGGCTTGAGTGCTCTTTGAAAGATATCTCTTAAAAAAAGCCCGTGAATTGGTAACGCAAATGTATTGGGTTTGGGGTGTTCTATTTTGCATGAGGAGTGGAATGCCCAACGGAATAAATACAAGCGTGAAGCAATGCGTAATCTCCATTATTAAAAAGACATGACCGTAGAGATTTATGAAAATTGTCAAGCTGAATTAAAAGGAGATGGCAAGGCTGGGAACTAGTTTTCACCCTTAAAACTTCATGTTCTCCCCAAATTAGGCAGTTCCTCGTTTCAGAGATTAGGCAAACAGAGATACGCAATATTCTTGCACCCATATGGCATGCAAAAGTGGCAGTCCTTGACTATGAGCGTTCATAAGAGGCATTTTTTCTTTGCTCAATCGTTTTTATCCATACATTTTTCTTCGATGATGATGTGCAAGAAAATAATTGTCATTAATTCAAAATAAAAAAGATTTGAACAGAAAGAATCTTACGGTGTTCGAGGTTGGGATATTATCATCATTATCAATTAAGGTGTTGCTTTATGTATGCGTTGATTGTTGAAATCTAGATGAGTCAATGCTCTAAAGGAACATTGTTCTCTTTTAGAAGAAAACATTTTGGGTGATAATTTTATGGTTTTCCTTTCATGGAGACTTGAGGGAGCGTTTCATCCATTTCATGACGACCAAACCACACATGAAAAAAGTAAGGGTCGGTACGATGAGATAATAAGATGGAGAAACTTTTGCAGGGAGAAAAGAAATAATACTTAATACGGTAATTGAAAATATTCTTCCGCTAAAAGATACAGCACCGACAACACCAGAAATATGCTGTGTTTGTTTTTGGTCAAGTTCTGAGAAAAATAAACTTTTTGCACCGACCGGTACAGTGCAAATAAATCCATGGATTAAAGAGAAGGCAATGACGGATGCAGCCGTTTGATGGTTGTGAACAAAAAAATAGAGTGCTAGGCACATCAAAGCAGACAAGAATGAAAAATATTTTATAGAATTCTTATATTTTTTATCAAGAACATGATATTTAGACATCAGTAAGTTTGAAAAATATTGTGCTGAAAAGGCACCAATATGGCAGCACATCAAAACGAACATTTGTGAACCATTGAGGTAATCAATTTTTCCCCCTGAAAGTATGATCGGTTGCCAGAAATGATAAATAATCTGAATACCAGCGCTAAAAAGACACATGAGGAGAATAAACCATGCTCCTCCCATGGTGTTTTGAAAAATCCAGAGTGTTTCCTTGGCATTGTTCAAGATTGTTTTTGTTTTGGACGTTTCAATCACCGATTTCTTTTCTTCAGGAACAATAAGGAAGACCAAGAAAATAAATCCCATCATAAGGCATGAGATGATATATCCCATAAAATATTGCCCAGAGTAATAAATCGTTCCAATACCTATAATCCCACTGAGAATACTCCCGAAAGAATTAACTTGGTGATAAAGATGCGCATAATGTGAAAAGTGATCGTGTTTATCGCCTAGAGAATGGTAAATCCATCCATCAATGGCGCTGACAATGATGCAAATGCCCGCTGCATAGAGAATTTGCGCAATAATAAGTGCCGTTATATTGGGAGCTTGAAGGCATAGAAGATAAAATACTCCTGTCATAAAGACCCCAGCCATTACGGAATATTTACGCCGATATCTGTCAGATAAAACAGCGCAGGGAAAATCAAGCAGCAGAATAGTGGTGGAAAAGACAACCTGAAGCAGAGCTAATTGCGCCAGACTCACTCCCATGGACATTAAAAAAATAGCATGGTAGACACCAATGAGCATGCGGACAGCATTATAGGAGCCATAGGTGAGAGCAAGGGTGCGTGGTCTGTTCATTGTGTTGTTCCACAAACCTTACAGTGAGGATTTTTTTTGAGGGAACGTTCTTCTATGAAAAGTTTGCTGCTCCATATCCCCACACGGCGATCAGTGGAAAGAAGGCTTCCATAACCACCCAAAAATTTAAGAGCATCGTTGGCACACATGGCGGCTGAAAGAGCATTAACAGGGGGAAATGTAGCAACTTTGAAGTTATTATTAATCATAACACAAGCTTCATAAATAAGATGGTCGCTTTTTGCCGGAAGATTACCTATAGACGAGCTACATGCGTAACAACCAGTTTTCCCAGGTATGTAAAATGGACCAAAGACAGCTATATCATTAACATAACCGGAATTTATATAGGCTTGTTTGTTTTTTACACACCATTCATTGATCCATAGGCCTAGCTGAACAGGTGAATCAGCAGAAATGATCCATAAATCAGCTTTGGGTAAATTGTTGATATCCTCTTTTTCAGTAATCAACATTTGTAATTCATGAACTTCAATTTGGCTATTTCTCCGCATCAGCTCACGTTTAAGAACTGTTGTTTTCGGAAGACCGATATCTTCTTCAGTAAAAAGAATTTGTCTGGTAAGGTTGGTTATCTCGATCACATCATTGTCAACAAGAGTCAATTTTCCAACGCCAGAGGATGCAAGCATTGCTGATACATGATTACCAATCCCACCACACCCTAAAATGACGACACTTTTTTGCAAAAGGATATGCTGAACGGAGGTTGGATGCATACCATAGCTTTGATAATGGAGATGACTTCTGGAATAGCGATTATTGAGGATATTGTCTGATGTTTCAGCTTTGACAAGAAAATGGTTAGAAACAAGAAAATCAAACGCACGGTCAAAATTTTCTTTTAACATGATTAACGATAGTGAATTGTAAACTTCATCTACTGTCTTTCTTTTTACCCATTGTGCTGCAATAAGCACTAAGTTCTCCCAAAAATTTTTATCATTGATAATAAACTGCTTTGAACCCGCACCAAAAATAGCATCCTCTTCACGAACAACAACACGTGTGTATTTTCCTAAAATATATTGTTGTTTCATTTCTCCTCCCCACTTATAGATCAAACTAACTTTTCCCTAGGATTATTTCTTAGGGAAAAGAATTTTCTTTAGTCATTAATTACATTCTGAATGATCCATGATCCCCCCCTTTATTTATGTTTTCATTATTCACCACTTACATGGTAGGATGATCCTAAATAAAAATATTATTTATTGTCAATACACTTTTATGATGTAAAGTAGATATTTTTACATAAAATATTGATGAATGTACATTGAGAAAAGAACGCATCTCATCAGATTAAAACTCTATGATCTTTAATTAATTTAACGAGGATAACATAAAATGTAATATAGAAAATGAATAAATTTAAATTTGTATAAAAAACACAAACTTTTTTATTTCTGCGACTGATCAAACAACCAAATCTATATTAAAAGTAGCTTATATACCATTCAATATCATTGGTTGTGTTGATCTGTTTTGTCTACTCATTATTTCATTATTCTTAATATGGATTATTAATCAAAATAACATTTTTGAAGTATTTATAGCAACATATTAAACTCTTTTAAAGTCACGCATAAAATGATTAAATTGTTTCTCTAGAGATATAAAGATAGATAGAAAATCCGCGTCTACTTTGTTGAATACATTAGTTTTTATAGCTTTACTCTCTGTGTAGCGTATTTAATTGTTGTACAATTTATCATTTTTTATTTTTATCGTAGATTATTCAAAATAGATTTAATAAATTTCATTACGAATCTTTTGATATGAATTTATGTGTCTATTTAAATTGGTATGTTGAGAGAAAAAATAGAAAAATGTTTACAAAAGTTCTGTTTAGAGAAGGCTTATTGCTTATCATATTTTTGCTAACATATCTTTTGTCTGCCTCGTATGGCTATACTGGTATGGATAAATTATTTTGTTCCCAATACGTTCAAGGAACGTGATGATGCGGTTCAAAAATTGGATTCAGTCGAGTTTGAAAAAACAAATGCTGAACGGGGATGGAACGATGCCATGAAAATATTAGAGGTAGCGGTAGATGATTTGAAGAGGATAGCTGTTGAACAGCAGGAACTCTATTTGGCATTGCTGAAAAATATGCCAAACAACAAACAACTTTCTTATAAATATCAAACAATTCTAAAACGCAATGCTGCGGTTTTTGAGCGGCTCGAGAAGGCTTTTACTCTATTTGAGCATGTTGAGAAAAGAACATAAGCCTTTCGAGGGTTAGGTGAAGCAAATAAGCGTAAAGATCAGTCTCAAATGTTACATTACTTAGAAGTGATTTCTGAACATCATGGACATGTTAATGGATTCAATAAAGAACTTGAAAGGCTCAATCACGAAGTTGATAGTTTAAACAACAGGCTTCAAAATCTGAAGAAAATATCTCGATAAAGAAACAGAAAGTTGTTCATTGATGCAAATGAGGAAGAATGCATGAGATGATGAACAACGCTTTCATTGAAAAAGGAATGAACGGTGGGATTTGCAATAGTACTCATCATATCTGTTACGGTTATTATAGGGAGTCTTTGTTTTTGTGTAACAGAAACTGTCAAAAAGCGGAAAGAGATAGATAGAAAAGGTATGGAGAAGCACGAGGAATAGGTTCCGAAAATGAAGGAAAAAATGAGATCAATATGACAATACAAGAAACACAATCATTGCATGAGACACTTCAAAATCCAGATAATAAAATGTCGGGAGTCTCTTCAACCTTTGACAAAGAATCTAAAGTTTTAGCGTTTAAAGAAGCTATGGCGCTTTCATCGAAGGATTGTAAAATAGCCTTCTGCATATTTGTTATAAATATGGCTGTAGGCTCTGTTATCCAGATGTTGGATGAGGTCATTATCCAGATATTGGATGAGGCCATTATTCAAGTATTGGATGGGGTCAGAGAGTTTGATATTCTTACTTTTATATGTATTTTAAGCCTATTTATTTTGATCTGTTGTTTTATGGCTATCCCGATTATTTTAATTTTACACATACGATTGACGAAGAAATTGAAAAAAACACTTCGGCAATTAGAAGACACTCTTCAGCAGCGAGATAAAGCTTTTTCAGCACAAAAATAGAGAGAAAAATGATGGCTCTTATGATACTGTTTGTTTTCATAAATACAATTATTAGTTGTTTTTTTCAGATAGCAGTCATTACGCTTTGTTATTCTTTTTCGAAACGTTCGAAATTGTATAAAAAGGTCGTTGCAGAATTAGAAAAAGTGGTGAAAAAACGAGATGCCGCACTCGAGGGACTATTCGAAAAAGGACAATAAAAGTAGACCAATGTTTCATTTTTTTATGGTACTCGTTTTGAATATGGCGATGTATAATACTGATGATTGAATGTATTGTCTCATGTTTTAGATAAGGCAAGAAGATAGGTTTTTAAAAACAGAACTTAGATGTATGATTAAAATTTTCTCTCATGACGGATGAGAGAAAACCTTGTGTTTCTACAGTTTTTTTCGCTTCACGGTGCTGTGAGAAAAGTCCAAGTTTTTCCAATCTGCCATTGATAATAAACTATTTTAAGTTCATACTCAAAGAGCCTTTTCTTTACAAGTGAGAATGCGTAGGTGCGTTTTTTATAAAATGTATTTTCGCTCTATTATTTCTTATTTTCCTAACAAATAAATTTTTTGAAAAGTGATTTCAGGGAAGAAATTTTCTTATTCGTTAAAGTCTGTGTGATCCATGTTCTTTTAACTTTTATACTTCACCATTTTGTGTCCATTTTTCAATTGGATTTGAAGTTTAATCCGTGATGGGGGATTTTGTTGAATTACAAATAACAGAGTATAAGAAAATCTTTTCTCTAATATCATTACGTTGTCTGTCGAATATAATACATTAGTACATTGAAGGAGAGTTTCTTTGTTGAGGGAGAAGAGATAATGATAATCAGACTTTATAGATAATCAGATTTTATAATTGTGATACATTTCTCTTGATTCAACATATTTGCTAGGAGATTAAATTTTTTCTTATGATCTTAAAGGATATTGTTTTTTTAATATTGAAGAAATACCTGTTTTGAGGTCGAATGATTGTAATGAAAGAGATCTTTAAAGATTTTGACTTTTTAAAAGTAGAGATCCTTATAAGCATC
The DNA here is from genome assembly GCF_042196685.1 of Bartonella sp. AC329YNZD. NCBI lineage: Bacteria > Pseudomonadati > Pseudomonadota > Alphaproteobacteria > Hyphomicrobiales > Bartonellaceae > Bartonella > Bartonella sp. AC329YNZD. The sequence continues at coordinate 16,492 of NZ_JBHIQS010000016.1, forward strand.
CCTGGTATGGCTAAAAAATATCTCGAAAGAATCCTACGCTTGTCAAAAGAACTTCAAAATCAAACCTTTGTCTGTTGTAGTATGAAACTGTTGTCGTGTTTATGAGAGTGTTAAATGGTTTGACGCAAGAATACTTAGCAGGCTTCAAATACATATTAGAAGTCATTTACTAAGAATGTGCTTTGTAGGGGCATATTGGAAAATTCCACTTCCTCAATATTTATTCTGGTATCCCTCATGTTTAAAGAACAACATTACAAATAACAAATTATAACCAATAAAAAAGCATGGTGCCCAGACGCGGATTCGAACCACGGACACGCGGATTTTCAGTCCGCTGCTCTACCTACTGAGCTATCTGGGCATGCTTCATAAAACATGTAAAGTGTTTGTGGTTATAACATTAAAATTTTCTCTGTCCAGTCATCAAAAGAAAAATAATTGATTTTTTAATAAGTTTATCTTCCTATTCTAGAGAGTTATCAATGAATTTTTATTATAAAATAAACTTGATAGGTATGTTATGATACGTTAGTGTGTTGTTATCAGAATGCTATTCTTATCGTGGTGGTGATACGAAAAAAAATAAAAGAATCAATCTAACAGCATGATTAAAAAAGATTTTTTTACAAAGTTTCCGTGAATTTTAAGCTTACGAAATAAATAGAAGACATTTTGGACTTTTAAAAAGAGGCTATTGAGTAGTCTTTATAGTAATTTGTTTTTCTTTATAAAGAGAACAAGTCATCATAAAGAAAGCAAGTCATCTAAAAGGGGAGAAATAATGATAGTGTTACAAAAACCAAGTAGTCGTCCTAATAATACTAATTTTTCTTCAGGTCCTTGTAGTAAACGACCTGGCTGGAGTCTTGAAACTCTTAAAAATGCATTAGTTGGGCGTTCACATAGATCGAGAGAAGCAGAATTAAAACTTGCTGAAGTTGTTGATTTAACCCGTGAGATTCTTGAAGTTCCTTCTGATCATCGTATAGGAATTATGCCTGGTTCAGATACCGGTGCTGTTGAGGCCGCTTTATGGTCTTTATTAGGTGAGCGTGGCATTGATATGGCGGCGTGGGAAAGTTTTGGATTAGGGTGGAATAAAGATGTTGTCGAGCAATTAAAGCTTTCTGATGTGCGTCGTTTTGAAGCCCCTTATGGTGAAATACCAGATTTAACACAACTTGACTTTGATCGTGATGTTGTTTTCACATGGAATGGGACAACTTCTGGTGTACGTATTCCTAATGCGGATTTCATTCCGGATAAGCGGGCTGGATTGACCATTTGTGATGCAACATCTGCTGCTTTTGCGCAATATCTCGATTTTTCAAAATTAGATGTTGTGACGTTTTCATGGCAGAAAGTTTTGGGAGGTGAAGCAGCACATGGTATGGTGATTTTAAGTCCTCGTGCTGTTGAGAGGCTTGAGAATCATGTTCCAGCTTGGCCTATGCCACAGCTTTTCTGTATGACGAAAAATGGAAAGTTGAACGAAGATATTTTTAAAGGAAAGATAATCAATACGCCTTCTATGCTTTGTGTTGAAGATTTTCTTGATGGGTTGAGGTGGGCAAGGTCTCTAGGAGGTGCAGCGGCATTAAGAGCACGGGTTGAGAAAAACTTTTCTGTACTTGATGCTTTTATTCGCAAAACACCATGGTTAGAATATTTGGCAAAAGATCCTGAAATGCGTTCTAACACATCCATTTGCTTAGATATTGTGGATCCAGTGATTACTGCTTTGGATAATGAAAAGCGAATATCTTTTATAAAAGCGGTTGTGAGTCGTCTTGATGAGGAAGGGGTCGCTTATGATATCGGTTCGTATCGAGATGCTCCTCCTGGGCTTCGAATTTGGGCGGGTATAACAATTGAGGCTTCCGATCTTGAAATTTTAACACAATGGCTTGAATGGGCGTTCCAAGTTGAAAAAGCTCAGCTTTAAATAATTACTGGCGATTTTTGCAACGCGTTTTTAAACAGAAAAAGGATACGAGAGGTTATGATGATCTTTCGTATTCTTGTGTCAGAGAAATGGCTTCTGAATATTACATGAATTGTGAAAGAAAGAAGGGAAAATGAATGCTTTGTCAGGTGTTAGGTAAAGCACAAATTAAAATCTCTATCTTTTTGCGTTTTGTGGCAAAAATGACAGATTGAGAATATTTTGGTATTTGTTTATTTTTATTATCATAAATTGTAAAATTTAATCACTTGAAGATTGAAAAAAATCTGAAATGAGGAGTCGCACTTGCTCTAAGGTTTCGTTATAAGGAAGCATTTGTTTTTGAATGCTGGTTTTTTTGACCAAACACGACGGAGAAAGTTATGGCCAATGTAGTTGTTGTCGGTACACAATGGGGTGATGAAGGCAAAGGTAAAATTGTAGATTGGTTGTCTGAGCGAGCAGATATTGTGGTAAGATATCAAGGGGGGCATAATGCTGGCCATACATTGGTTATTGATGGAGTGAGTTATAAATTATCACTTTTACCATCTGGTTTAGTGCGTGGAAAGCTATCAATCATTGGAAATGGTGTTGTTGTTGATCCTCATCATTTTGTTGCAGAATTAAAAAAACTATGTGATCAGGGTGTACAAATTACACCAGAAATTTTACGGATTGCTGAAAATGCTCCCTTGATTCTTTCTTTGCATCGTGACCTTGATGCAATTCGAGAAAGCGGTTTATCTGGTTTAAAGATTGGTACAACAAAGCGTGGTATTGGACCGGCTTATGAAGATAAGGTAGGACGTCGTGCTATCCGAGTGATGGATTTAGCAGAAAAAGATACGCTTATGGCTAAGATTGAGCGGCTTTTGAGGCATCATAATGCTTTGCGTCGTGGAATGGGTGTTGTGGAAATTGATTCTCAAGCACTTTATGATGAATTGATACAAGTCGCGGATAAAATTTTACCCTTTATGGATTGTACGTGGCGTCTTTTAGATGAAGCGTATCGAGGAGGGAAACACATTCTTTTTGAAGGTGCGCAAGGTGCTTTATTAGATAATGATTTTGGAACTTATCCTTATGTAACGTCATCGAATACAGTTGCTGGGCAGGCATGTACAGGTTCAGGGATGGGACCTGGTGTAATTCATTATGTTTTGGGTATTGCAAAAGCTTATACTACACGCGTTGGAGAAGGGCCGTTTCCGACAGAGCAAATAAATGATATTGGTGAATTTCTGGGAGTGCGTGGACATGAATTTGGTGTTGTAACGGGGCGAAAGCGTCGATGTGGTTGGTTTGATGCTGTCTTAGTACGTCAGATGGTAACAATTTGCGGTGTGCAAGGGATAGCATTGACAAAACTTGATGTTTTGGATGGTTTAGATGAAATAAAAATTTGTATTGGTTATGAGCTTGATGGTAGAAGGATTGATTATTTACCTTCTTCCATGGGAGCTCAAGCTCGGGTGAAGCCTGTTTATGAAACATTAGAAGGTTGGAAGGAAAAAACAGCACATGCGCTGACGTGGGAAGATTTACCTGCGCAGGCTGTTAAATACATACGCTATATTGAAGAACGGATTAATACAAAAGTAGCTTTATTATCCACGAGTCCAGAGCGTGAAGATACTATTCTGATTACAGATCCCTTTGCAAATTGATGATTGTTTTTAGATTACTATATGTGTTCTTTATTTGTTTCTGTACCTTTTTACAAAGAAGATTTTTAAGAGCACGTGAGAGAAAGGTACAAAATAGCATTGTTTATTTTTCATATTCATTTTACACTATTACGATAGTTGTACCAATATAAATGATAATTGATTTAGAAGGCTAAAATAAAAGTTTTTTGGCTTGAGTGCTAGGGTTTATTTTCTCAGTTTAAGAGAGATTATAGAGGAAATGGTAGATTTCGTTGGAATCTTAAAAAAGGCAATTGATGCACAAAGTAATGTTACACCACAAGTGCGCAAGCGGATTTATAAGCGGGCTATCGAAACACTAGAACATCAATTTGTAATAGCAAAAATCCCACAAGCAATAGCGGATGAACAAAGAAAGATTCTTCGAAGTTCTATCGCAACCGTTGAAGAAGGATATTTAGTAGTTGAAAAGAAATTGCTTTCTTCAGTTATTGGGTGGAATCCCACAAATATAAATGAAGATAAGAAAGTTACAAAAAAATTTATATTACCAAAGAATAATGAATTTTCAATGGTAAACATAAAAAGAAAGCAGGATTTTGTTGCACGTTCAAAAGATAATAAAGTATTTGATAAGCCTTATGTATCAGATATACCAGATGCAGAGCCTGTTAATATGGGGGCTTATTTCTCTTCTCAGCATGTTAATAGCTGTACGTTAAAGGGTTCTCCCTCGCAGGAAGATAATCCGCATATTGTTTCACATATTTTTTCCCAGGCTTTACGTCGCGCTAATAAATCATTGGTGCAAAGGCGTATTGTGATAAGTGCTGTTTCTGTTGTTAGTATTGTTGTTTTAACGGTTGGTATTTTTTTTGTTGGTGAGCGTGTATTTATATCAAATGATCATCAGTTGTTGGGAGAAAATCTTCAAGCTTCTCACAGAGTTCCAAAGGCACTTTCGGTTAAGAGAAAGTTAACACAACGCTTATTAGAGGATGGGAGTGAAATTGATGTCGGTTTAAAACAAGCGACAGATTCTTCGGATGAAGAAGGAATCTCAACAGTTGTTTCTAGCAATTTGCAGTCGCTTGAAAAATCGGGTGAAGCTGTTTTTTATCAAGCACGTACAAATTATGATGCAGAAAAGATGGCAACCGGAAGTGTTCGCTGGACGCTTATAAAGGAGTCTTATGTGAAGGGGGCTCCAGAAGAAACTGCTATACAAGGTGATATAACAATTCCCGATGAAGGGCTATCATTACGGTTAATTTTACGTCGCAATACCGATCGGTCATTTCCTGCTGCGTATATTATGGACCTTATTTTTATTCTTTCTGATAAGTTTTCAGGTAAAGCTATAAGCAATGTTCAAGCATTAACCTTTAAAGCAAGTGAACAATCCATTGGTCAGCCTTTAAAAAGAACCATTGCAGCAAAGATTAACGATGACTTTTTTCTTGTTGCATTGAGTGGTAATCATCCTTTTCTTGATCAAAATTTACAATTGATGCGAGAATTAGATTGGATGCGTTTGGTGTTAACAGATAAAAACGGACGTATAAATGAATTAACCTTTGCAAAAGGACCAAAAGGTGAGTCTATTTTTAATGAAGTTATTGGACAATGGCTTACACAACAAGATAAATTAACAGTCCTTGGTCAAAAAAATAAAACATAGATGCGGGAAAATAAAAGGTTGTGGAAAATTCTCTATATCTGTTTCTATCAATTATACCAAACGCGCTCAGCAAAGCTCCCACATCAATAACTCAAAAAATTAGATAGGCTAATTTACCCGTATAAAGCCAATATATGCCTTTTTTCATTTTTACTTTAAGAATGCGCAAACAACTGGCTTTATACTTAATTCTAGAATTTTATACTTGAGCTTGGGATAAAGCAGAATCTTTGATGAAATTTTGCACTTTTTCAAATGCACGCATTTCAATTTGTCTTACTCGTTCTCGACTGATGTTGAATTCACCAGAGAGTTCTTCTAGGGTTAGTGGGATATCGTTTAAACGACGCGCTTTGAATATACGTTTTTCGCGTTCATTCAGATTGTCCATGGCATTTATGAGCATAGAACGACGATTTTCCAACTCACTTTTTTCAATTAAAATTTGTTCTTGATCGTTAGATTCATCCACCAACCAATCTTGCAACTCGCTGTTTTCCCCTTCCTTTGTTCGAATCGGTGCATTGAGTGACGTGTCACCACCAAGCCTGCGATTCATTGAAACAACTTCATCTTCCGTAACATTCAACTGTGTTGCAATTTCTTTTACTTGTTCTGCGTTGAGATCACCGCTATCAAGGGCTTGAAGTTTACTTTTTATCTTACGAAGGTTGAAAAACAAGCGCTTTTGATTGGCTGTTGTCCCCATTTTCACCAAACTCCAAGATCGCAATACATACTCTTGGATTGATGCTTTAATCCACCATATTGCATAGGTTGCAAGACGAAAACCCCGTTCTGGTTCGAAACGTTTAACAGCTTGCATGAGTCCAACATTACCTTCTGAAATGACTTCCCCAATGGGGAGTCCATAGCCCCGATATCCCATCGCTATTTTAGCTACGAGACGCAAATGACTGGTTACCAGCCTATGCGCAGCTTTTAAGTCATTATGCTCACGGTAACGCTGAGCTAACATATATTCTTCTTTTGGTTCAAGCATTGGAAAACGACGGACTTCCTCTAAGTAACGATTTAAACCGCCATCACCTGTTATTACTGATAACAAATTCATATGGGCCATATAGCACCCTCCTTTTGTCTGAATTCCCTGATAAGGCAAATTCTCTGTTTCAGATAGCGAACTACCCTTGTAACCTCACTTTAGCATATTTTTGAATTTTGTTCAAAAAAAGATATTTTATTGTCAAATCTTGAGAAGGAGAAAAGTTTCAATTCATTTTTTTAAAATGCTTAATAAGTTTAGCCATATCTTGAGGCAGCGGTGTGGAAAACGACATAACTTTACCGGTAGAAGGATGTTCAAAAGTAAGACTTGCAGCATGGAGTGCATGTCGGTTGAATTGATCTATTGCATTTTTAATAATGGGATTAAGGGTATTTGACTTTGTTTTAAAAGCATTTCCATAAACCGTATCACCTACGAGAGGATGTCCGATATGAGCCATATGAACACGGATTTGATGGGTACGTCCGGTTTCCAAACGACATTCCAGAAGGCTAGCAAAAGACGTTGAATCTGGATGAGTACCGTATTTTTCAAGCAGAGAAACATGTGTAACAGCATGACGAGCATAAGAATTTTGGCTATGAATAACAGCTTGCTTTGTTCGGTTATGGGGCGAACGACCAAGTGATGCATCAATTGTCCAGACATTACGGTGAGGTGCCCCCCAAATCAAGGCATGATAACGTCGATCTAATGCGCAGGTACGTCCATGATCAGAAAATTGAGCGCTAAGACTTTTATGGGCCAGATCATTTTTTGCAACAACCATGACACCGCTTGTATTTTTATCGAGACGATGGACAATGCCAGGGCGTTTAACACCACCTATACCAGATAAACTATTACCACAGTGGTAAATAAGAGCATTAACCAACGTACCAGTCCAATTGCCATTCCCAGGATGAACAACAAGACCAGCTGGTTTATTAATAACGATGATATGATCATCTTCAAAAAGGATGTCCAATGCGATAGCTTCAGCGCTAGGTTCTGCATCACGAAGATCAGGCATTGCCAATTCAATTATTTGGTTAATTTTTAATTTTGTTTTTGGTTCCTTTATGAGATGACCATCAATCTTAAGACAGCCTTCATGGATGAGGGCTTGCAAACGTGAACGTGAGAGCACATTATGGTATTGTTTTGCGAGCCACTGGTCAAGACGTTGCCCAAGAGCACCTTCATCCGTTATTTTCTGTATTACCATACGATTCCTATTAAGTTTTTAATAAGATTCTCTTACCAGTATGAAATTGCTTTACTATCAAGAAATTCTTTAATTCCCCAATGTCCCCCTTCACGGGCGCGCCCAGAAAATTTTACACCTCCAAAGTAGCTTCCACTGGGTAACCCATGTCCATTAACTTCTACCATACCAGAGCGTACTTGTGCTGCAATACGACGACATTTGTTGCGATCTTGTGATTGAATATAATTTGTAAGACCATACTCAGTGTTATTGGCTAAAGCGACGGCTTCTTCTTCTGTACTAAAAGCAAGAATCGAGAGAACTGGACCAAAGATTTCTTCTTTAAAAATACGCATATGAGGTTTTACATCAGCAAAGACTGTTGGACGAACATAATAACCGCGTTCCATTCCTTTTGGTAAACCAGTCCCTCCTGCAACAAGAGTTGCACCTTCATCAATTCCCGATTGGATAAGTTCTTGAATTTTATCGTATTGTTTTTTTGAAACGACAGGCCCAATATGATTTCCTTCTTGGTAGTTTGGTCCTACTTTTGTTGTTTCTGCAATATCTTTAGCTATTTTTACGGCTTTGCCATAGATGCTCTGTTCCACAAGCATACGAGTCGGTGCATTACAACTTTGTCCACTATTATAAAAGCAATGTCGTGCACCACGTTGAATAGCATCTGAGTCGGCATCAGCAAAGATAATATTCGCTCCTTTTCCCCCAAGTTCCAGAGAGACTCTTTTTAAAGTTGCGCTGGCATTTTTCGAAATATCTTTTCCTGCTCTGGTTGAACCAGTAAAGCTGATCATTTCTAAATCTGGATGTGCAGAGAGGTAAGAGCCGACAGTCGCACCATCACCATTGATTAAATTAAAAACACCGGCTGGAAGTGCTGCTTCATCTAAAATTTCAGCAAAAAGCATAGCAGAAAGAGGCGCAATTTCAGAGGGTTTTAACACCATGGTACAGCCAGCCAAGAGAGCCGGGATAACTTTAAGCGTTACTTGATTCATGGGCCAATTCCATGGCGTAATTAATCCTACGACGCCGATAGGATCGTAGTGAAGGATGGCTTGCTCATTTCCCTTTATTAAAGTTTCTTGGAACGAAAACTCTTTATAAGCTTTGATAAAATTGCGAATATGAGAACTTCCGGTTGCAGTTTGCGCATTAAGCGCCATATCAATCGGTGCTCCCATTTCCATTGAAATAGTTTTTGCCATGTCTTTGGAACGTTTTTCATAGATCTCTAGAATTTTTTCAACGAATCCAAGACGCTCGCTTGGTGACGTTGTTTTCCATTTTTGAAACGCTTCTTTAGCCGCGTTAATTGCCTTATCGGCATCTTTTGTACTTCCAAGGCTAATGACAGCACAAGCCTCTTCTGTTGATGGATTAATGACGTCAAAGTCGTGAGGAGTGCTTGGATCATCCCATAGACCATTGATATAAAATTTCCGTTTGTTAAACATAATTGGCTCCCTTTTTTTTATTTGTGTTTATGTCATTATGATTATCTTAGTCTAAGCCTTTTTAAACGAGGATAACAAGGGTAATCTTATAAAAACGCGAGAAACTAGATTATATTATGGTAATTGAGCATGAAGAATTTAATAGAGCAATGCTTATATAACTATTTGTATTATCGAGACTAATTTCTTTTATGAAAAGGGAGAGAAAGAGAGGTATAGACAATTTCCTTGAAGCTTTTTTATCATGAAGTTTTTTTTCAAAACGAATGGAATACGCGCTATACGACACCATAAACTGGGTAATTTACGTCGTAAATAGGAAGAAAAAACATTATGAATATGCATTATGGCATTATTTTTTTTATTGAAAAGTAGCTATCAGCAAAAGGTTATTAACCTTCATACGATAGTCTCTATGAATTCTTTTTGAAAAGATTATTTTTCTCATTGCTATAAATTTGTTGGGTGCCATGCATAATTCGAAAACAAAATCTATTTCTACATCTTCTTTTTCTGATGATGGTACAAAAGGTGCATCAAGAGAAGATTTATCTATTAAGATTACTGAGATATTTCCTTATCCGGAAGTGTGGAAAAAGGCATTTACCCTCGGAAAAAATGTCCGTTTTACGCGTACCCCAGAAGTTGAGATTTTGCGTCGTCGTATAGAAACAGATCCAATTTTTGCAAAACAGTTTAAAATTTTTACGAAACAAGATCAAAAACAAATTACAGATATTGTACGCTGTAACAAGAAAACGAAAAATGTTCTATCGACAAAAAAAGTCATTAATCCTCAATCAATAGAGAATAAAACGTCGGTTTGTCATTCAACAGTTTTACAGCAGTTGTCACAACAAACTATTGGTATGTCATCAGCAAATATTCCGCTTAAGGAGGATAAACAAGAACATAAATTACCAGAAAAAAATGTGCTACAAAAAATGAATCCTGCTTTGCACCTTTCCAATGATGCATTTTTTGAGTGTGAATCTTTGATATTTGAATATGTGGATACTCAAACTTCAAAAGAGGATGCATCGATTGACACAAAAAATGAAATTACACCTCATATTCCTTCTGCCTTTGATGAGTCAATAACGGCTCTTTACCGTGTTCTTGAATACCGCTTTCCACAACTTTATGATTCAATTACATCAGAATCTCCAGCAGAAAGGATGCGAGGTGTTGAGCAAATTTCTGATTTAATGCATACAAATAATGATACGGCTAAAAAGTATCATTCTAAGCTTTCTGTTGAAGATTGTGCTCATACGTCAAGTGATGCAGAGGCGTTAAACAATACTGAGGCGTTAAGCGGTGCTGGGGCTCGTATAGAGACTGAAAATAGCAATAATACTATCGCTAATAATACCGTTGATTGTGTAACAAAAGATGTCACAAAGAATTCAAAAGATTTGTCTGTGATGCAAGCAAACGTTAAAACTAAAATATTCCAATCTAGCCGCGCGCCATTAGGCAATTATGATTCTGCTTTTGTGCAAAATATGCACTCTGTTGACTGTGATGTTTATGAGTTTCCTCCGGTCAGTTTATTACAGAAACCTGTTTTTCATGAAGGTACGATGATTCCTCAGGAAACATTAGAACGTGGTGCTGGACTTTTGGAAAGTGTTTTGGAAGATTTTGGTATTAAGGGTGAAGTTATCCATGTACATCCAGGGCCAGTGGTTACAATGTATGAATTTGAGCCTGCTGCGGGTGTAAAGTCATCGCGCGTTATTAATCTTTCTGATGATATTGCGCGTTCTATGTCTGCTATTTCTACACGCGTTGCTGTCATTCCTGGACGTAATGTTATCGGGATTGAGTTACCCAATGCGGTTCGTGAAACCGTTTATTTACGTGAATTAATCCAAACACGTTCTTTTCGTGAAAGTGAATTTAAACTTGCTCTTGCTTTGGGGAAAGGGATTAATGGTGAACCGGTCATTGCAGAATTAGCAAAAATGCCTCATTTATTGGTTGCGGGAACAACAGGATCAGGAAAGTCTGTTGCAATTAATACAATGATTTTGTCGATTCTTTATCGTATGACACCAAAGCAGTGTCGTTTGATCATGGTTGATCCTAAAATGTTAGAGCTCTCTGTTTATGATGGCATACCACATCTTTTAACACCTGTTGTAACAGATCCTAAAAAAGCAGTAACAGCTTTAAAATGGGCGGTTCGTGAAATGGAAGAACGTTATCGCAAAATGGCTAAGTTAGGTGTGCGTAATATTGATGGTTTTAATGCACGCGTTGCACTTGCAGCTCAAAAAGGCGAAACGATCATGTGTACTGTACAATCGGGCTTTGATAAGGAAACAGGGGAAATGCTTTATCATGAAGAAGCCATGGATCTCACGCAGCTTCCTTATATTGTTGTGATTGTTGATGAGATGGCTGATCTTATGATGGTGGCAGGGAAAGAAATAGAGAATGCCATTCAGCGCTTAGCGCAAATGGCGCGTGCGGCAGGTATTCATCTTATTATGGCAACGCAGCGTCCTTCTGTTGATGTTATCACAGGGACAATTAAAGCGAACTTTCCTACCCGCATTTCTTTTCAAGTAACCTCAAAAATTGATAGTCGTACGATCTTGGGTGAACAAGGTGCTGAAACGCTTTTAGGTCAGGGGGATATGCTTCATATGGTAGGTGGTGGGCGCATCGTGCGCGTTCATAGCCCTTTTGTCTCTGATGAAGAAGTTGAATCCATCGTTGCACATCTTAAAATGCAAGGAAAACCTGATTATTTAGCAACGGTAACGGATAATGAAGACGATAACAAAGAGGATGCTTCTGCTGATTCAACGGTTGGAGTTTCTGAGGACGAAAATTTTGATGAAGAGGGTGAGGGACTTTATAATCAAGCTGTAAAGATTGTTATGCGTGATAGAAAATGTTCAACATCTTATATTCAGCGTCGACTTTCAATCGGCTATAATAAAGCAGCTTCTCTTGTCGAACAGATGGAAGAAAAAGGCATTGTTGGAGCCGCTAATCATGTTGGAAAACGTGAAATTCTACTCAATGAAGGAAAATAAACAAGCACATTTTAAAATGGGAAATTTTAAAAATGTCTGACAGTCATTATTAAAATGTGCTTGTTTTATTTTTTCAGAGAAAATGGGCTACACGTATTTATCTTTTATAATTATTAAAAAATTGAGTAGAGAGTTATAAAGCAAAAGTGATTTTTTGTATTAAAACTGCTGATGAGGTAAACAGGCTGATATCAAAGGAGATTGTAAGATATTTTTAGTTTTCTCGATGATCTGGAATGTAAAGAAATTAAACAAATCTTTATATAAAGACCGGTGATGTTTGTTTTCTATTCTATTTGCAGAGAGATTCTTGAGTCAAGTAGTGTGGTGATATATTTTTTGTTTTTTTCTGTCGCGATTTTAATGAAAAAAAGGTCTTTGGGCGATTATGGAGAATATCATAAGAAGAGTATCCAATATACAAGGTCTGTTGCGTTGGGTGCTTTAAAGCGCTACGCTGAATTTATTATCATTTGATACTGTCAGTGCAAGAAAGATATTCTTACGAGACTTTATTTGAAAAAGAAATTTTTAATTTCGGATTTTTATCATGCAATATACTGATTTATAATGGTAGTTTATCATTATTTGTGTGAATAAAAGTCTCCAATATCGTAAGATTTTTTCATTTCAAATCTATTCCATGTTGAATAGTCAAAACCATTTTTTTGTATATCATAAGTTAAGTTAGCGTATGGGTAAAAAACATTTAAAAAAGGAATTTAAATGCCTCTGATGAGGGCATTCAAATGCCAAAAACTATTGGCAACATGAGGAGCTGGAAAGTATAATGATGGTGCTAGCTGATTTTTGCGTAAGTATAAAATGGTAATACACAATGCTTTGATATCTTCTATGGTGATCTTTATAGCGCACCATTTACGGGGGACGTCGTAAATAAGTTTGGGGATCGTGGATATATCTCTTTAAAACAGGCGCATGAATGCGCAAAATTAAGTGTATTCTTTTTTTGGTGACTATTTTATGTGAGGATCATGTTCCTATTAAGGTGACAAATCTTATTACCTTAATAGGTGAATAAGTAACAGTGTTAGGGAATTCTTTTTATTTTTGTTTTGTTGGTGAAGCAGTCAAAATTTTGCTACAGACAATTGATACAAGATGTCAGAGTATTGTAACCAGAGAAGGTACTTGTAAAAGATTAGCATTATTCGTTTGAGAGTAAATCCAATACTTTTTTAGTTTTAGTTATGCCATTAAAAGAAGATGAGTTGAAGTTAAATACAAATGAATTAAAATGTAAGCAAGAAGCTTTTCGTTTTACACCAGAGCTTTTACCGCGACCTTTTACGTGGAAAATTGATAGCAATGGTTTGTTTTGTGAAGTCTCAAAAGAGCTAGCTGAAGTTGTTGGGCCTCTCTCTTCCTCTATTTTAGGATGTAGTTTTCATGATCTTGCTTATCAATTTAATGATGAGCGGTATCGGATTCTTAGCCGTTTTATTGAAGCGGCTGTACCTTGGAATGAAGAGATTGTTCAATGGCCTGTTGATGGCTGTTCACAATGGCTTGATGTTGAGTTATCTGCTTTACCAATTTTTGATGTTAAAAAGAAGCTTAAGGGATTTTGCGGCTTTGGTGTTTTAAAAGTACGAGAAAAAGTCCAAGAAAAAAGAGATGAAAAGCTGAAGACGGAAATGCCGTGTCTCTCTGAGATAGAACGATCAGCTTTTCGTGAGATTGCCGAGCAATTGCGTGATGAATTGAATTCATCAGAAAAAGAAGAAGAGAATTTTTTTGAAGAGACAGCTATTCAGTTACCATATGCACAGACATTGTCGGTAAATGCTATAGAACAGGCTCTCATAAAAGAGCCAGCTGCAGTTTTATCATTGTTGGATACAGCAACTGATGGTGTTTTATGGTTGGATAAACAGGGCTTTATTCAATCAGCGAGTAGGGCAGCCTTAGCATTAATGAGTTATGAAATAAATGAACTACGAGGACAGCCATTCTCTTCATTATTTACTTTGCAAAGCCAACCTTTGGTTGAAAAATATTTTAAATCAATCCGTATAGAGGGGAAAAATCAGGTTTTAAATCGCAGTGAAAGCGCTGATTTAATGACGAAAAATCATAAAAATATAACCGTTTTGATAACGATTGTATTTTTGGCAAAGCAAGGCAATTATGCTGTTATGTTGCGTGATATAACACAAACAGTTCCATCAGGAGAAAAAAAAGCAGAAGAGGATAAAATCGTTGGAGTTGTTCATGAAATACGAACACCTTTGAATGCTCTTATTGGTTTTGCAGAAATTATGAGAGAAGGCCGTTTTGGTTCGATAGAAAATGAGCGCTATCATGGATATTTACGCGATATTATTTCCTCTGGAAAACATATATTATCGCTGATTAATCAATTACTAGAGTGCTCGAAGATAAATTATTCTGATTCCGATAACCAGATTGATACTTCCCTTATTTCTGAAACATTTGATGTGATATCTTGTTTACGTGCGACGATCGCTTTTCTTGAAACTCAAGCTAATCAGAACGGCATTATCATGCGTATTGTTGCTCCACCTCACGTTCCATTTATTCCTGTATCACGACAAGTGTTTCGCCAGATTATATGGAATCTTCTCTCTAATGCCATTCGTTTTACGCCATTGGGTGGGCAGATTATTGTTCACGTTTCTTATAGAAAAGAACGTGTAAAAATTTCAGTGAGCGATAATGGTATAGGGATGAGCGAAGAAGAGATTATACAGGCACTGCAACCTTATGGCCAAGTAGAGCGCAAAGATGGCCGATCTGGTGATAGCGCTTTTATGGGAACAGGTTTAGGCCTCCCAATGTGTAAAGCAATGGTGGAAGAAAGAGGAGGACAATTTTTACTGTTCTCAAAACCAAACCATGGAACAACTGTGGAAATGTTTTTTCCTCGTGTTCCATGAGGTTAATCATGCATAAAATTATTTTTTCTTAGCCAAAAGATCTCTAATTTCTATTAAAAGTTGTTCTTCTGAAGACGTTTTTTTGGGGCTTTCTTCTTCTTTTCTACGAATTTTATTCATAGCCTTAACGAATAAAAAAAGAACCCAAGCAATAATGAGAAAATTGATAAGTAAAGTAATAAAGTGTCCATAGCTAATGGTTGCTCCAGCTGCTTTGGCGGCACTCAATGTTGCTTGTTTTTCGCCAGCAAGTTGAATAAACATATTAGAAAAATCAATCCCACCTGTAATCAGTCCAATGATTGGCATAAAAATATCATTGACAATTGAGTTGACCAAGCTACCAAAAGCACCCCCTATAATCACACCGATAGCAAGATCAATCATATTACCTTTTAGGGCAAATTCTTTGAATTCTTTAAGCATTGTGTTTTCCCCTTTATGTAAGCGATATACGGTAATTTACTTACCGCTTTTGATGAAAAAGGAAAGGGCAGATTTTATTTTTAGGGTTATATTACGATATTAATATCATTTTCAAAGAACTTTATAAGGTTTAATAAAGAGCTTTAGGATTCTATTTGAATGTACATAGAACATTTCCTAGAAAAAAGCTTTTTTGATAAAAATTATATCTGCTTTTTTCAACAGAAAGTAGAAAACTGTAGCTTAATTTATATAATTGTCTCAAGATTTTTATGTTAACATTAAAAAGAGAGATTTTTACACAATACCACAAAATGGGCTGTGTTGAAAGCTGAGCTATCAGAAAGTTTCTCAAATGAAGTACATATATTGGCATAAAAAGAGAGTTAAGAATAAAAAATCTATTTCAACCCTGGTGGGAGAAATGGATAGAGAAGGTGAGAGTAAGATTTATAACTTAATTTCTCTTAATTTAGCAAGCGATAATAGCGATTAGGGGCATGTTAGAGCTTATCTAAAAGCTATTTGTATTGTGTTACATGAACTGAAAATGGCGATCACCGATGGAAGGTAGCACATTTCATTAACTGGAAGATTGTATTAGTTTATAGACAGGAGAACTATAGGGTTAGCAAGATCATTTTGATTTGGAAGTTGTTGGTATGATAGGATGTGGGTTCAATGATCAACTGTCATCATTTCGACCATGTGTTCGACAATTACTTTTAGTGCTTCTGATGATAAAGGTACGCGAAATTTTGTTGTAGCATCGCGCTTTTCTTTCATATTTTCAGCAGGGATAGTCCATATATCATTATAAATTTGGTCTTTATGAATATGACGTAAAGAGCTAGAGAGAGCGCCTGTAAGGATAAGCAAATGCAAAGCCAGATATTTTATGTTTTGTGTTTTACAAAGCGTTTGATAAAAGGCAGTGCATCTTTCCAATCCATTGCTGGTCTATTTTGCGTTTTATGACGTTGTTTTCCTAAGAGCGCGCGTGCTTTTGTTGTT
>NZ_JBHIQS010000017.1:0-31438 GCF_042196685.1 Bartonella sp. AC329YNZD
GCAAGAAGTGTTATTCCATCTGTATCGTCTTCTTTTCTTGCAACATTAAGAAGCATGCCTAAGAGATATCTACGTGCGTAGCTTATAGTAGAACCAACCGCTTGTGTGTTATTTTTGCTTCCTGTAGCATCAATGGGAAATGTTCCTTGTGTTGATATTTCATTGCCCGATATATGCTTTAAAGTCATTTCTACAGTTATGTCATTTGAACTCTGGTCTTTGATACGAGAGAACAAGGCAAAGTGATGTTTTGAAAGAGGTTCTTTAATAGCATCAATATATTTATCAAGCGTTGTATAGAGGCTTTTAGTATGTGTATTAATGGCGTTTTGTTCGATATCTTTGTATTCCATTTGCATAGCAGAAAGATCACGGACAAAGTTTTGGCGCTCTTGTCGTTCTATCTCCTTTTCTCGCAATTCGAGAAGGCTCTTGAGACGGTCCAGATCAACATCATTTTCTAGAGCTCTTTCTAAAATAAGTTCCATAGCTGTAGGTTTAACTTCACAATCGTTTGTTTTGTTTACTTCTGTTAAGTTAGTGTTTTGTTCATTCATTTTTCTTTCCTCCATCGCGCGCAATTCCCCCGTGGCGTGAATCACGCATGTGTTAAAAGTTGGTTTGGTTGTTAGAGTTTGGATTTTATAGGCTGTATGATGTCTTCAGAAATTATGGTATCTACATAAGGCTCGTCTTTATACCCAGAGATAGTGATACAAAGTTCACCTAGATTGTGAGTATTTCTCACAACTAACTGTGCACACAAGGTAGGTTTAATTTCATATTTATACATGATTTATTTTTTCTCGTTTGTTGTGATACGGCTTTCTCCGCAGATCTCTGAATCTCCGTAAATTTTTGCGTCGCCATAAACTCTTGCATTGGGATAAACAATTGCATTTCCGTAAATCTGTGCGTTTTCAAAAATGCGACCACCACCATATACTCGAGCGTTATTACAAATTTTTGCATTGTCATAAATTTTTGAACCCCAAGTAACACAAGCATTATCATAGACCCAGCAATTGCCATCATGAGAGAGATTGCTTTCATTTTCTATAAAGCCCCCAAGGTCGCCAGCCTTAACATCATCAAAATCTCTTAAAGCACGAATGCGGTACAATGTATGGCAACTTACAATATCGGTGGTTTCATCAGTAAGTTCGTATTTCTTTTCCATGATTTTCGTTCCTATCTTAAGGTAGCGTCACTTCCATAAAATGCTGTTTTGCCGGCTACTATGGCATTACCGCCAACTTTTGCTTTATTATAAACTTCGGCATCTTCATAAACCTTGGCGTTTTCATAGACATATGCATTTTCATAAACCCACGCCTCATCACCAACCCAACAATTTTCATCATGGCTAAGATTTCTTTCAGTCTCTACAAAGCCACCAAGATCACCTTTTTTAATATCTCCGAAATTCTTTAATGCGCGGATACGGTGAAGTATTATTTTACCAACTTTAATTGTCTCATCAGTCAGTTCATATTTCTTTTTTATCATAATAACCTCCTCTTAATGCATGCTTTGTCTTTTAAGCTCTTGAGACAGCAGCCCCATACCTTTTGTGGTGATTTTTGCGCAAGGAATGACCTTTTCTATTCCACTTGCGGTTTGAAGTGTGATAGTTGGACAATCCATAAGTTTCTTTTGAATTTTGTCTTGATAAGGAAGCAAATTTCCACCTGCTGCACGTCTGTAAACCCAACCTTTTTGCTGTAAGAATTGAATGAATTGTTTTGGTTGCATCTCGAGTATTTTAGCGGCTTCTGTAAGACCAAAAAGCCCGTTGTGACGTTGCAAACTTTCAAGAGCCATGGCTTTTGGTGTTAAATCTTCAATGATGGTGTCTTTTTGATCTATTTGACCTTGTAGGTAATTCAAAAAGCCAATCATAGCCTTTGGACTTGAATAGTCGATTTGTGGTGTTACAGCTTGCTTTTCCAACTCTTGCCAACGATCAATTATTTTTGCTCGTAAGGCAGTGCTGTAACCAGATACGAGAATTAAGCATTCACGTTTGGGGAGGTTATAACAAGGGCGGCTTTCACCTTTGCCATCAAGATAATAACCACTAAAATCACCCCCCCCAAATTTGGGGGCGTTAAGTTCTTCAAGCATTTTCTTGATATCACGCATAACATGGTCATGTCTTTTACCGCATAACTCTGCAATTTCACGACTAGACATCGTTTGAACTGTTGTGTTTTGAAAATTGCTTTCAGATGTTGTGATAAAATTATGCATGCTTTACTCCATTCATCGTGACAACATTTTCATTGTGCTTAATTTGCTACCTTAGATGTTTTAAGAAATCTTCTAATGTTTCAGGATTTGAATAATCAATTTTTGAATTTGCTTTTTTTTCGCATTTCAGAAAATATTCACGCACTTGTTTACCTTTGAGACCAGGTTCACAAATGGCAATGTGTTTTGCTGTGTCTAAAGTGAGAGCATAATCTTTAAAAGGATTTCCACGTGAGGAGTTTGATAATTCTTTAGTAGAAAGTACAAAGTCTACATCTTCTCTAAAGCTAAGTTCTTTAATACAGTTTGTTATCCACTTTCTAAACTCGGTTTTTACCTCTAAAAAGGTATATAAATCACGAGCGCTAATAGTTTGAACCTTTTGATGCTGAATAATATTGTATTGAGTAGCAAGAAGCTTTTCCATTACAGACCTCATATTGGTGGGATTAAAGGGGGCGCTTTTTAAATGCGCCCTTTAGAAGATTTAAATCACATCACAAAGACGTAATTTATTTTGCTCTTCATAGGTCCCGTAGACCTCATCATTATATTTTTCGTCTGCGATCTCGTCTAAAAGTCTATTGTAAACATCACTTTCGCGTACAAAGTAATGAACCTCACTATCCTCATGGAGATGTTCAATATTTGCTTCTACATATGCGTCTGCAATCTCTTCAGAGATATCTTCACAATTATTCTCAGAAGGATTTATACGAAAGATTTGGATTGCATCATCTACCTCAGCAACAATGCTTAGAATTTGGCTTGCATCAAGTGGTCCAGACTCTGCAATGTTTTGATTATCATCGTAGGAAACTAATAAAATTTCATTGGAATTAATAAGAATTGGCTTATCCATAATTTTTCCTCCCTAACGCCTCTTGGCGATTGTTTGTGTCAATGTAATTTAATCTACACCAGATCGGCTTTTGCTTCTTCGTGATATGTTGTTATAGAGGAGTATACCGTAAAGGATTATTATAGTCAAGTCATTTTATACTAAAATGGTTTTTTTATAAATGAACTTTAATATTTATTACGAATCGGTTTGGGTATTGTAGCGTTCAGTGTAGAGGCATGATACTTCCTAGTATCCCGTAAAAAAATAAATCAGTTAGCTGTATTTGAAATTTATATGCAGGAAAAATTGAGGCAGTGTGCAGACAGAGCCAATCGATGGGTGGATAACGCCGTAGTTTTTTATAAAAACTGCGGACGAACAAAAAAACCCCGCTTCAGCGGGGCATACATAGGTTGTTAGAATATCTTATAAATATTTTTTTGCTGTTTCTCTTATTCTGTCTGCAAAATCATAAATATTATCTAGCGTTTCAATACCGACTTTTTCATCAATATCAGTATCGAAAAGGGCTAGTTGCTTACGTTTTCTGTTAAAGTGCAGTCGAACCAACGGCTTTCTGTTATTATTGTCAATTAAAATGGCGCAGTACGACTTTGCATCTCTGATAACAATACGGTCGGCAGAAATAACTTCACGCGCAATTGCCTTGACAATCATGAAGCCTTCAACTTCCTCTTCGGTCGTTATTATGGCATGTTCATTACCAATAGATGTAGCAATATTATCTTGCTTGTCGGTTTCAGTTGTTGTTTGTAAAGCGCTAGAAAGCCGACTTTTTACCGCATCAGATATTACTTCGCGAAACGCATTTTTAGTAACACCTGTGAGCATTTCTAAGACATTAGCAGTCAGGCGCCCTTCATAAACATCCGCACAAGCAACACGAACAAAACCTTCGGACGGATTTTCTATTTCTTTTTGGATGTTTTGTTTTATTCCAGATACATATTTGAGCTGCTCGGCTGTCACCAATATATTTTCAATATTAAATGCTGAGCGTTCAAACTTTTTAAGCTCTGTAAGTACCACAGTATTGTATTCTATTACATCAAAAGTAAGGAATGGCCTATTATCGAGCTTGTTTGCAGCATCAAGATCTGTGTAAAAATGAAAAAATCGACCATTTGTCAAAATCGCGAATTTAGCATTCGTTACACTAAAGTATCGATATAATTGACTTAAATGCTTTGAACTCAATTCGCAAGATATCGGTTTGCACTCAAAAAGAATACGTATCTCACCGTCTATACGGATAGCATAGTCAACTTTTTCACCTTTTTTACCAACGGCATCAGCAGTAAACTCGGGAATGACTTCAAGTGGATCGAAAATATCATACCCAAGTGCGCGCAGAAACGGTAAAACGACCGCTGTTTTGACCGCTTCTTCAGTTAACATAGTATCTGAATGATTTTTGACTTTATCAGCTATTATTTTTAAGCTCTCGTCTACTGTCCCCATTCCCGCTTCTCCTTTGTTTTCAGGGTTTTCTTAAAATCCAAAGAACTTTCCCAACTACACGAATCTCCTCTCCATCAGTTGCCCCATTTATTTTGATAGGTTCTTGATGATTGGGTTCAGTACTTTCAGGCCATAGTTCAAATCCACTAATAGTTTGACGTGTACGTTTAGCTGTACGCTCAATCATTTGACCATTGAATCGGCTGCGTTCAACTATCACGAGATCGTTAGGTTCCACATTAATGCCGGCTTTTATTATGTCTACGCAAATAAGTTGATCACCATCACGAGCAATTTTGTTAAGGCAATTGCCCTGGATTTTTAAAGCAAATTGAAAGTGAGCTGGGTATTTCGAGGTGCTGGGTACATATTCTATGTCATCAAATCCAAAATCCATATCTTCGACCGACATCCACGAGCTAGCAGCAACTTTTCCTATCACCGGTATCATTCCAATAGTATTAGATATGGGATGTATTTCCTCGTTTTCTGGGAAAAGAAGATTAAACGGCTTTACACCAAGATGTGGTGCTAACTTTTCCGCCCACTCTTTGGTTAATTTTCGCTCACCTTTTTCAAGCCGTTTTATTTGAGGTTGCGTGGTACCAGCTTTTTCAGCCAATTTCACCTGTGTGAGTCCCAAATCTTTCCTCAATTTTTTAATTATATGCATGCTCTAAACCTTACACCAAGACTGCTTATTTAACAAAGTCCATAAAGGTATTTTTTATTGACTAAAACAGTCCCTTATGGTATTTATTTGAATTATGGAAAAATTGAAATCATATCTCACACGAAATAAACTATCTCAAGCCGAATTTGGGAAGCAAGTTGGCGTAGCACAGAGTACAATTAACAGGTATTTACGCGGCTTGCGGTTTCCTGAGCCTAAAATTGTCTTAAAGATTGAAAAGACAACCAATGGTATTGTTCGTCCCGTTGACTGGTATGTCGATTTATACCCACGCCCCTCTCTTGAAGAGGTAGGCGTGCCACTTACTACAGACAACAACAAACACCCACAGCATAATTCACAGGCTTAAAGAAGAAAGATCATGAGAAACGGAATATTGAAGAAGATCTACACCCAGTTTTGTAGATTAATAGGTTGTAATACGAAAATGAAGAATGGAGATAAATTTGTGAAAGAATTTGTACGGATACCGGATCGTGATTGTAGCATAGAAGATCTTGTGAAACGACACGAAACTCACACAACAATTCTTAAAAAACGAGAAGAATGGCATAAGTTAAAATTTGATAGTTGGATGAGATGGCATGAAGCCACTCTTGCAGAGCGAGATAAGTTAATTGAACAACAGCAAGTAGTACTTGAAAACCTATTCTCTTTAATTAAGCAAAAAAATAAGACACTGTATGAACAAAGATTAAAGTTGGCTTCACAAATGGAGCTAATTAATAAATTAAATAATAAAATCATTTGCTTAATTAACAAAAAAGAAGAACCAAGATTGATCGATTTTACTTTTGCAGGAGAAGTTTTTTAACTTGCGTCATTTGAGCCAAAAATCAAGATTGTTTAATTAACAATGAATCATTGCGAGGTTCCTTTTTCACAAACATTTTTGCAAGACAGGCAATCACAACGCGCTCTGTCACAACAGCACCCTTCACACTCTTAAAGAAGAAAGATCAGAGATGATAGATGTCCCACATATCACTATAAGTAAGGTCAAGTTGATTAATCTTGTTAATAAGATTGGACGTGAAGATATATATTATGGTGTTCGCTCGCCTAATCAGACATGTGAAAGTTGCATAGATCCCTCATCAACAGGTTATCTTGTCTATATACTGCAAAATATTTTTGCGCGTGATGATAAAAATTATTTTCCGTTATTGCCATACGATGATTTTAATCAATGGTTTTCATCTGCCTTTACGCAAGCTTTTACAACTTGGTTTGATAATTATTTTTCTCAAGATTTGTCATCTTTTCATCGCCTAAATGAGCTACTTTTGTTTACAGCTTTAGTCGAAAGTAATCTTGGCTTCTTAAGGGATGACCTCATCAAAAAAAGAGAAGAAGAAATCAAATTAATAAATGATGCGTGTAGTGTGCGTCTGAATTGAGTTAATCCACTTTTTTAAAGTCTATGAGGTCGGTTTGTGTTGTTACAGTCATTTTTGTTTCTGGTTGCAGTGGGGATGTATGGGTAATGATTAAAGTAACTTGGTCTTTTATATCTTCTTCACGTGCTGCTACAAAAATAAGGATTTTTGAAGGTTTGCCTTCTGAGGGAGCTACAGAAATATTAACATCGATTTCTGGTCCCGTTCGAAAATTCTTTGCTTTATCACAGAAGCCAGGGAATACTCGCGATTCTGCAACCGCGTCAGGATTAACATATGGTGATTGTATTTGCCAAGTTTTTTGCCTAGGTTTGTATATGATGCCATATCCAAGAATAAAGCGAGAACTATCTTTTAGCTTTATATTTAAAATATGGACGACAGTTTGTGCATTATTTTCTACCTTTAAGAAAAGAAGCGTCCACTTGTCCTTTGTTGGAAGATGCGGTCCAGTTGCATATATGGAAAGTGGCGGTCCTAAATCCTGTACTCTTTTGTTATCTAACAAAATTTTAATATGTTCTTCTGACCATTTTGCAATATCTTTTGTTGATTTTGCTTGCTCTTCAAGAGCTGCAGTTTGTTTTTCGCTTTCTGCAAATTTCTTGATTACCCATTTCTTATCTTGTGCTCGTTTTTTTGCGGCTTCTTTACGGTCTTTGCATCTTAAAATAAGCGCTACTGAAAGTGATCCGATAAATGACAGGAAACCCGTAAGAAATATCTTTATCCATTCTTGCATCTTTCCCCACCCCACTTTTTTAGAATCTTTGGCAGGATACTTTTTCACAAACATTTTTGCAAGACAGGCAATCACAACACGTTCTGTCATAGCACACATATAAATACGTAGAGCCTTAAGGGGGGATTATGATCACTAATGCACAAACCATTCTCTGTCTTGATCTAGGCACTAAGACTGGCTGGGCGCTTCGTGAAGCAGATGGTTTTATCACAAGTGATACAGAACATTTTCAATCACGCCGTTTTGAAGGCGGTGGCATGCGTTACTTGCGCTTTAAGAAATGGCTTACTGAACTAAAGAGGTCTGTTGATGAAATTGATGCAGTGTATTTTGAAGAGGTCCGCCGGCATGTGGGTACAGACGCTTCTCATGTTTATGGGGGCTTTCTAGCAACATTAACGGCGTGGTGTGAACATCATCAGATACCGTATGAAGGCATTCCCGTTGGTACCATTAAGAAAGCAATGACAGGCAAAGGAAATGCCTCAAAAGCAGAAATGATTAAGGCAATGCGTGCAAAAGGTCACGCGCCTTGTGACGACAACGAAGCAGATGCTTTGGCAATTTTATATTTAATGAAAGAAGGGGATGCGCATGTCTAATGGTATGCCATGGATAAGATTCCATTTGTATGACTGGATAAGTGGTACAGATGGAATGACGTTAGAGCAAAGGGGCGCTTATATGACGCTTCTCGTTCGCATGTACGATAAAAAAGCACCAATTAAAGAAGATTTTGAAACGCTTGCACGTGCTTGCAATTGTTCGCAGAAAAAATTTGCAACTCTTGTCGAATACTTAATGAGGAATGATAAACTTGTTGAGACAGATAATGGATTGTGGAATACACGCGTTGAAGAAGAGCTGAACGATTTTGCTGATAAAAAAGAGCACATATCGCAAGTTCGTAGTGAGGCTGGTAAAAAAGGTGCAAAAGCAAAAAATAATATAAAACAACATATTAATAATTTTGCTGAAGCAAATGATAAGCAAAACGTTTTTTTTGCTGAAGCAAACGACAAGCAAAATCTAGCTATAAAGAACCAGAATAAGAATAATATATATAAAAAAAATAAAACTATCGTTTTATCAAAAAAAGAAATTGATTTTGAAGATTTAGAAATCACTGATTTGGTTCAAGAGCCAATCGAGGTTGCTGCTGTTGAGACCACATCAGAGCAAAACGAAACGATAGCAGATAACCAATCTCCCATTCACGAGCAGACAAGCGTTCCGAAAAAAGCTAAGCGGTCAAAAGCTAATCGGGGCTGTCGATTACCGGATGATTTCGAACCCGATTACGATTTTGCAATTGAAGCGGGTTTGCCTTCAGAGCGTGTGAAAGTCGAAATTGCAAAGTTTCGAGATTACTGGCGTTCAAAAGCCGGAGCAAATGCAACCAAAATCGATTGGCAAGCAACATGGCGTAACTGGGTACGCAAGGCTGTTGATGATTTAGAAAAAACAAAAAACACGAACAACAATGGTGGAAACAATGGAAATTACACTCAAAAGCAAAAAAGCATTGGGGAGCGTATCGCAGACAGTCTCCTTGATATCGGAAATCGAGGGTATTTTGAAACACATTCATGCGATGATACCTCCGAGCGGTCCGTTTGTTTTGAAGGATGGCAGCCAATTAACGAAACAGCAGGAATCGATTGCTTTAGAGGCTGGTGATCAATTGCAAGAGCTCTTCGCCGTGAAAGCAGGTAAAGAGGATATAGCAAAAGCTATTCGCATGCTGTCGTGTGGTTTGAAAATAGCACAACAATCAGACCATGAGGGAATGGCGTTGACCTATGGAATGGTTTTGGAAAATGTCTCTGCATGGTCATTGATGACAGTGGTCAAACGGATTTTATGTGATGAAATAAATTGTTTATCCGATACGTTTTTTCCGAGCACACGAGAACTTGTCAGGTTGTGTCGAGATTTAGAAAACGATCTTTTGAGAAAAGCCAATTTTGTACGCAATGCTGTTTTGAGATTCCGTGAAAAGGAGTTGAAAGAACAAGCAGAGAAAGAGCATTCAACGCCTATAACGCTTGTTCACAAGCAAGAGCTTGAAGAAACTTTAAATGGCATTGGTGGGATAATGAAACGCTTTGGTCCACAGCAAACTAGTGAAAAGTGCTGATCATTTTACGATTAGACATGCATTTAAATCGACAAAAAGGTACCGTAAAAAGCGATTTAAAGATTTTATGATGAAAACACATCTGTAATATAAAACGCTCTGTACGGTCAAATTTGAGGTAAATTAACCTATTGGTAAAATTATGGACTAAAAACATGAAAATATTAAAAGACCTGTTCTTAAAAAAGCGTAAACAACCAATGCAAAAAGAGTTTGTTGCAACAGCTGTTGGTTATGTTCCTTGGGGAGATGGAGCAGCAGAGTATTTTTACAACCTCTATGAATATGAAGACGGTACAAGAGAGTGTGAAAAGTTTGATGGTGGTCAGTATTACAAAACACCTAAGAATGCGGATTTCAGTACCAAAGCGCAAGTAAAAGCATGGGTTTACGGTGGGAATATTCCGAAAAGCGTTCTCAATTACGAACCTCTTATAGACGAGATCAATAGAGAGATTAAAAAGTTATCGGAAGTTGCTTGACAATATGGCAACATTATGTCTATTGTCGAATCAGGTGCCTAGAAAACACCTTAAAACAACTAGCGGATTGGTTGCCGAAATAACTGATCTTCCGCAATTTAAAAGCTTTGACTCATTGTGTGCTACACGCATATAATAATTTTGTCGGGTGTGGTTATGCCATAAAATACCCTTTTTGGGAAAAGCATAACGACGGGCTAGTTGCCGTGTTTTCTAGCGCCCGGCATTCTCTTTGGATGTCAATAGAAAACCTTAACAACTAGGAGTTCATAATGAACACTCTAATTAAAATATCAGAACAAGCTGTTGGACAAGAAATTATTCAAACCGTTAATGCACGTGAATTACATGTGTTTTTGGAAGTAAAACGAGACTTTTCTAATTGGATTAAAGATCGTATTAACAAATACAGTTTTCTAAAAAATCAGGATTATATAGTTTTCGCCAATTTTGGCGAAAACCTCCAAGGTGGTCGTCCAAGTACAGAATATCACCTCACTCTAGACATGGCAAAAGAGCTTTCCATGGTTGAACGCAATGAGAAAGGACGTCAAGCACGCCGTTATTTTATTGAATGTGAAAAGAAACTAAGAAACCAATCTGTTGATTGTGACCGTGATACACGCTTTGATTTTCCAAAAGATTGGGATAAAATGTCTCCAACTAAAAAGGCTGTTTATATTTATGGTCCTCTCCACATGCATCTTGTTAAAGCCTTTACGTTGATAGAAGAAAGCAAGCAGTATAAAACACTCATTGAAGAAGCAAAACAGGTTTTAGAAAAATCTGTTAAAGCTGCTTAGTTTTTTAATATAACTCTCTTTCCTTGCTTTTTAGAGGAAGGAGAGGTCAACGCATTGAACGAAGCATAGCATCACGTAAAATGGCGTTAATCCGCGTCTGGTAGCCTTTTCCTTGACTCTTAAGCCATGCTAATACGTCTGAATCCACACGCACTGTTGTGACAGTTTTCTTTGGTTTATAGAATGGATTGCGCACTGCATTTTTCCAGAATGCATCATCTAGTGGTGGAATATCACTATGATCAATTGTGCTATCCGGCATTACAGCCAGTTTTTTAATTTCAACTCTTTGTTTATCTGTCAAAGGTGATAAGTTACCTACATCAATTTCATAACGAACTTTCTTCTTCATAATGTTTTCTCTCTTTCAAATTAGCACGCCGTGCTAAAATAATACGGATTACCTCTATGCCATCTTTATCATCATAAACAGTATGCGCTACGAGTAGCAATAAAAAACCATCCACAAGCCCTAAAGTCTGCCAACGATATTCTCCGTTTTCAATACGGTCTTGTTTAACCATAGCGAATGGGTCGGTAAAAACACGTGCAGCTATTTCAAAACTTACAGGGTGCTTTCTAAGATTACTTTTCGCTTTAGCTTCATCCCATTCAAATCTTATTTTCATGTCTTATGTTAATACATTTATGTATGTATATCAAGAGTTTTAAATACAAGACTGAAGTATCTATATAACACATCTTTTTTATGAATAATTTATCAAATAAAATTATAAAGTAATTCTTTAAAAAACTGTTATTAATTAACTGAAATAATTGAAAAAATAATAAAATTATGCTAAGATTTTTTTACATATTTAAATACAAATTTAAGGTAACTAAAATATGCTAAATAAAGTGATGTTAATCGGACGCCTCGGTGCTGATCCCGAAAGCAAAACAATGAATTCTGGAGCTGAAATAGTCAATTTTAGTATAGCAACTTCTGAAAGCTATACAGATAAAAAAACAATCAAAAAGTAGAGAAAACTGAATGGCACTCCATTGTGGTTTTTAATCCACATTTAGCAAAAATTGCTCTTCAGTATCTCAGTAAAGGTTCAAAGGTTTACATAGAAGGCAAATTACAAACACGCAAATGGCAAGATAAAAATGGGCATGACCGTTACACAACAGAGATTATCTTACCACAATTCAAAGGCGAGTTGTATTTGCTTGATGCCAAAAAAGAGCAATCGGCATTCCCTTCACCCATTACTTCTCAAAATTATGCTATCGCTTCAGGTGCTACTGATCATGGCACATCTCTTAACGATAGCATGCCATTCTGATTGAAAAAATATGGCTAAAAGAAAAAAACATGCAAAACGTGGACGTCCTCGTATTAATGGATGTCTCAGAGAACCCAATGGTCGTATCTCGCGAGCAAAAATACCGCGTGAACCGATTGATAAATTGGCAATTGAAATGCGTGCCAAGCGATTTGGTTTGACCATAGAAGATGCTAAAAATCCGCTTTCCGCTACCTATATCGGACGGCTTTATCTGCAAGGTGTGATTAATCAAGATCAGTATGATGCTGCACAAAAATATCTTGAAGTGAGAAATAATTACCTCTGTGCAAAAGCCTTACCAAATGCAATTTATGATGACTTTACTCCATCTTTAAATGAAGAGGCAAAAAAACAATGGATTGAAAAAACTACTCATTACTATGAAGCAATGAAAGAGGTGCTAAAAGAAGCACAATGCCTTTATAGACAGCATAATCTTTATGCCGCACTACAATACATTGTTGTAGAAGAGCAATCGTTACCATATCTTGTTAATTCACTGTGTGTCGTTCTTAATGCGCTTCATAAGCATTTTACACAAAACCGCTAAATTCAAGCAGCATTTTGAATATTAATAGAGATCTCTTTTCCAAGAGCAATGAGAGTAGATTCTAAGGCATCTAATTTGGTTGCGTGGTTTAAATCCAACAATCGGTCAATTTGTATTGGATGAAGTTTTAAAAGACGTACGAGATCAGCTTTGCGTAAGTTTTTTTCAATCATAGCGTTATGTATTGCAATTTTTAAAGTCACCAATGAAGATACTTCAACAAAAGGATAGGCAATATCACGATGTCCAAAGGGAATAAATTCACGATCTTGGAAACGCCCCATAATGACTGTTAAAAGTGCATTTTTAGCCTGTTCCAAAGCTTCTTTTTCATCGTTACCATAGGTAATAAATTCCTGAAAGTCTTTAGAGACGACTAGAAGAGTATCATTGTCATCTTTGATAAATTTGATTGCATATTTCATTTACACCTCCATATTCAGGCTTATTTTAGGTCAAGATCTTTAAGAATCTTCTGGACTAATCCTGTTCCTAATTCTTTTCGCGTACCATGCATAGGTAAAACGGACTTTTTAGAACCACGCTTTACAAGCAAATGCCCTCCCTTCCCTGAGGTAAAACTGCAACCATGCTTTGTAAGATATCTTTTCAATTCTTGACTATTCATTATAATAATATAACATCTAAAATGTTTCAATACAACATAAATGTTGTATTGAAGGAAAATAAAGAACATCTTTTAAAACACCATATTTAGGTAAAAAAATAAA
The DNA here is from genome assembly GCF_042196685.1 of Bartonella sp. AC329YNZD. Lineage (NCBI taxonomy): Bacteria > Pseudomonadati > Pseudomonadota > Alphaproteobacteria > Hyphomicrobiales > Bartonellaceae > Bartonella > Bartonella sp. AC329YNZD. The sequence goes on from NZ_JBHIQS010000017.1 coordinate 13,420, forward strand.
AAAAATACAAGATCATGATTTTTTTGTTGACATAGTGTAAAAAATCGTATTTAATGACAGCATGGCAGTAGTTGTATTGCGTCTAAAATTCAAAAATATCCCCAAAAATTCAGCAAAATGTTAACTTGAAGCGTGGCTAGAAAGCCCTGTTTTCTTGCTAATTCTGGCTAATTAATTTTTCACAAAATAAAAATCAATATTTGACTAATTATGTCATTAATTATGACTCAAAAGGAGCAATGATGAAAGCAATCATCACCAAGCCAATGTGTGTTGTTGGCGATAATAAAAGCACTGTTCGTTTTGAAACTTCAACTCCCAATAATCCATTTGTGGAGATTTCCAATCAAGTCTACGCACGTCTCAAGCGTGCAAATGCTGCTAAACCTTTTGTTGATGTTAAAACAAAAATAAAACCTGACAAGGTAGTTGAACAAATTAAGCAGATAGAACAAGAAGCCGTACAAACATCAACTGAATCAGCAGCTGAGGAAATTCCACTCGAACAACCCAAAACACCTAAAACTTCCAAGCCATCAACACCTACCCCAAAAAAGGCTTAAAAGTTGAAGTTAATCATCCACCAAAAATGGTATCTTCAACAGGCAAAAGATACCTTCACAAGCCTTCAAGCCCCTCGCCTTAATTGGGCTTTGCGTAATGCTCTAAACACTGCAGCAAAACAAGTTGAACGCTTTACTGAAAAGCAAGTTGCTGACATCTCATCAGCCCAAATAAAGGGTATAAGAAAAGGTGTTTATATTAAAGAAAAGGCGACAGCAAAGTTTCTTGAGACAGATATCATTGGTTCTGGAACACCAATACCTCTTAAATTTTTTAAAGCAAAAGAAACAAAACACGGCGTGGCTTACACACTATTTGGAAAGAAAGAAATCTTGCCTCATGGTTTTATTAAGGGTGGGAGTTTTCCAAAGCGCGTTGATTTGAAAATGGGAGGGAATGTGTTTCAAAGAGATGACGGAGATCAATTCCCCATTGCAAAACAAGAAGGACCTTCAATTGCTAAAGTGATGTCCAAGCCAGAGATTGCAAGTGCTATTGTAAAAGAAGCCAATGAAAGACTAATCAAAAACATACAGAGACAACTTAAACGTCAAGAATACGCCGCTAATAAGAAAGGATAGATCATGTTCTCACGCTTTATCTATATGTTCCATATCCTTATGGGCTTAGGCATTACCTATTCTTATTGCAATATTAAAAACAGATTATCACTTATGCTTTGTTTTTTCCATAAAAAAATCAATAAAATCAATGAAAAAGGTACTTCCCAGCGGGTTGGCTTCGTTGCGGGGCAGGCGAGCGCGAACTATCGCTAGCGACAGAATTTTCAAATCAACTGTACATTGTACGCACAACACATTGATAAATAACGAATTTAATGTGCACTAATATACACCTTGTACAATAGTGGATTATTTTTTAGAAAAAAGTTTTTACCACTTGACAATATAGCAACAATATGAATACCTGAATCAGGTGCCTGAAAACACCTTAGAAACTACAAGCGGATTGATTGCCGAAATAATCAATCTTCTGGGTATTTAAAGACTTTGACTCATTATGTGCTACATGCATATAATGACCTTGTCGGGTGTGGTTACACTATACAATACCCTCACGGGAAAAGTGTAACGACGGACTTGTAGCCGTGTTTTCAGCGCCCGGCACTCTTTACTGAGTGTCAATTGAAAACCTCTAACTACAAGGAGTTCTCATGAACACTCTTATTCCAATATTGGAACAAACGATTGATCAAGAAACTGTTCAAACGGTAAACGCACGTGACTTGCATGCGTTTTTAGAAGTAAAAACCAGCTTTAAAGACTGGATTATCAGACGTATTCAAGACTGTAAATTTAAAGAAGGGTATGACTTTTGCTCTTTTTTGAGCGAAAGTTCAGGTGGGCGTCCTTCTAAAGAATACCATATCACCTTAGATATGGCTAAACACCTTTCCATGATCGAACGTAATGATAAAGGACATGAAGCACGTCAATACTTTATCAAATGTGAACGGCTTTTGAAACAAGTAGCAACACCACAAGTTGACTACTCCAAACCGGAAGCATTGCTTGGTGTTTTGAATCACTTACAAAGCCAAATTGAGCAGAAAGACCATGTTATTGCAGAATTAGCACCAAAAGCAGAAGCACTTGAAGGCTTAAAGCGTTCTGAGGGGGCTATGTGTGGCATCTTATTGTTTTTTATTCACGAGTGGTTGTTCAAGGAGCTTTTTGAGATCTTCTGAATTCATTGCCAGTAGGTGATTTAATGTAACGGTAGTGCGGACAGAACCTTCTAAACGAGCAAGAATTTCACCCGTAAGGCTACGATGATTTGCTTCAGCAAGCTCTTCCAATTGATTTTTCAGTTCAATTGGAATGAGAAATTTAAATTGCACACGATCTTTTTTTGTCATGCACCTAAAATATACCTAAAATACACTTGACACAAGGTACCTTTATGGTACTAAATATGTGCATATGGAGGTAAAATGAAAACGATCCAATATAAAATAAATATGCCACATACATTAAAGGAGTGGTTGTTTAATCGGGCGACTGAGAATGATCGCTCTCTTTCATCTGAAATAATTAACATTCTCAAAAAAGAAAAAGCGCTAGAGCATAAGTCCGCAAAAACTCTCTCTAACGCTTTAACATCTAACTAACCTGAAAGAGGTCAATTACAGTGAATAATAGCACATACTTACCTATCAATAAAGACAAATTAATCAAATTACGAGAAGTCGAAAACGAGCCTCGTATTCGCGATGTGGACTTAGCAGAAAAATTAGGGTTTGTTCGTACACGTGACGTTAGAAAATTAATTACAAGAAATATGCAAGAAATAGAACGGTTTGGGAGGTGCGCCACTGTGGCGCACGTAATAAAGGGCAATAACGTAACAGAATATTGGCTTAACGAAGAGCAGGCGTTATTGATTGCGACATTATCGAATACAGAAAAATCTTCTCAAGTCCGTTATATGCTTATTAAGTTATTTGTTGCATGGCGTAGGGGCGAGATAAAGCAATCCTATGTTCAATCGATCGACTACTCCAGTCCAGCAGTAATGCTTGGTGTCTTAACGCATTTAAAAGATGAAAACGAGCGGAAAGACAATATCATTGCTAAATTAGAACCAAAAGCAGAGGCTTTGGAAGGTTTAAAACGCTCTGATGGGTTGTTTGGTCTTATCGAAGCAGCAAAGATGTTGGAGGTACGACCAAAGGATTTAACGGATTACTTGCGTAAACATGATTGGGTCTATCGACGGGCTCCAGGGGCGCCTCTGTTACCTTATCAGGACAAAATAAAGAAAGGATTCATGGATTGTCCCGCTATTACAATTCAAAGACCGGATGGTACAGAAAAGGTCCTGCCTTCAACAAAAATTACATCTAGAGGATTAGCTTGTTTAAGAGAACAAATCCATGGAGGTGTGCAATGAATAGCAGTGTCGACTTCTTATGCGATTTGTGGATGGCATTGTCTCAGTTTTCCAATCATCGAAGCATTGGAGATGAAAATTGTAATGCCATAGTTGAAGTTATGGAATTAATAGAAAAGGTTTTGATTTTAAAACTTCAAGATGAGATGCCAAGTATGTTTAAAATCTTAACAGTTCTAACAGATTTTGGCGATTCAGAACTGCCGCATAGCATGGATTCTTTGTTACGCGCTTATGAACCAAATTTCGAGAACCCCATTAAAAAGGTTGCTTAAGTAAAACACATCTCCTCTCCCCGTTCTTAAAATGGGGAGGTGATCTAAAGATCAAGTTGTGAATGAGAGCCTAGACGCACTAAAATCAATCGGTCTTGACCAATCAAGCGATAAATCAACACTAAGTCAGGTCGAATATGGCAATCTCGATAATTGCTCCAATTCCCAGTCAATGCATGATCATGATATCGAGGTTCTAAAGGTTGATCATTTGCTAATGCTGCAATGATTTGGTGCAAATCAGTATCTAAAAGATGCCGATACCGTCCTTTCATTTCACGCTTGAAATCACGTTTGAAAATGGTGGTACGTTCAATCGTCCGCATAGAGATCATCAAATAATTCGTCTACGGAATGAAACTTTTTTAAGTTGCCTTCATCAAGCTCAGCAAAAGCCGCTATGGTTTCTGCATTGGGTTGAAACAAAAAAGAAGGAATAGCTTTATCTTGCGCAATACGTGTCATCAACACTCTCACGACATCACTTACTGACAAACCAGAGGCTTGAATAACTTGATTAGCGACATTTTGAATTTCTTCCGGTACACGCGCTTGAACCATGCGACTGGTAGCCATAATGACTTCTCCTCTCTCAACTGTATTTCAATGTAATACAATTGAAGTTTAATTTCAACTGTAAAGCATTATTTTTAGAGTGGGGAGGTGGTTATCTTAACAACCACTTGCTTTTTTAAGACTTCACCCACGTTTACGGCGCTCTTCTGTTACAGACTTAAAAAAAGAGGCTGGTAAAACGCCTTTAGCTGGCTTTAAACGTGCAAGCTCCTCACCTGTCAATGGTGGAGAATCCACTGCTTCCCAATCTTCTTTTGTGCAGACGCACCTTATCTCAAAGTTTTTTTTGAAAACCAATAATCCTTATGTGACTTGAAGTGTATCCGTTCGCATACCGGAATATAGACCCAATTATACCGGATCGTCAATTATTCATAATTGGGGGAAAAATCAGGGCAAGGAGCCACTATGAATAAGAAAACGCGTAAAGGTTTATCGCTTCGTGCATTTGCCAAAAAGATGCGTGTTTCTCCTAATGCAGTGGTTTCTCGATTTAAGACAGGGAAGTTTGATAAGGCTCTTTTTGAAGATGGTTCTGTTAATGAAGCGCTTGCAACAGCTATCTGGAATGAGAATCCAACAAAACGCCCTGCTCCATTTTTAGCTCCGGATGGTCAACCGCGAACAAAGATCAAACAAACCTCTACAGAGGGCGCTAATGAATACAAGATTAAACTGGAGCGAATGCAAGTTGCCCTTGAAAGCGAGAAGATTGCTCTTGAACGCTTACGCGAAACAACCGTTGATCGTGAAGAAGTCAAGAGAGCAGCGCGTGAGTTTGGAAGAGCACACCGTGACACTATGTTGAATTTTCCTCATCGATTTGGTGCAAGCATTGCTGTACAGGTTGGATGTGATGCTGCAAGCCTAATCGGTGCCATTGATTATTACATGCGAAAGGCTTTGCTTGAAGCTGTTCATATTCCAGTTCCTTATCATGATCCTCAACCTCCAGAATGAGAGAGTTTTGGGGCGAGCAAAGAATGAATAATGGATGAGAATGCTGTTACAGAATTTTTCGCCTATGCCAATGATGCAAGACAACCGGCCCCACCATACACGGTTTCCCAATGGGCGGACAAGAATAGATACCTTAGCACCGTAGCAAGTGCTGAACCTGGATTGTGGAGAACAAAGCGGACCCCCTATTTGCGTGAAATCATGGATAATCTTTCCTCTCGCAAACCGATTGAAACAACCATTGTCATGAAAGGAGCGCAGGTTAGCATGTCAGAGGCAGGATTGAACTTCTGCGGTTATGCTATTCATTATAGTCCAGGACCTGCTCTTTATGTCATGCCGACCGTTGAGACAGCCAAAAAGCTTTCAAAGACGCGGCTTGATCCCATGATTATGGCAAGTCCAGTTTTAAGTGAACGCATAGCCCCAGCACGAGCACGTGACAGCGGAAATACCATGTTTTCGAAAGAGTTTGATGGTGGGGCATTGATGCTTACAGGAGCCAACAGTGCTGCTGGTTTGCGTTCCATGCCTATTCGTTATCTGATTTTAGATGAGGTGGATGCCTATCCTCTCAGTGTCGATAACGAAGGTGATCCAGTGATGATTGCGGAAAAGCGCACATCAACCTTTGTACAACGAAAGATCTTTAAATTGTCCACTCCTACCCACCGTGACACAAGCCGTATTGCCAAGGATTTTGTACTAGGAGACCAGCGATATTACAACGTGCCTTGTGATGCATGTGGTACACTCCAGCCGATTGTTTGGTCACAAATCAAATGGCCGAAAGGGGTTCCTGAAAAAGCTGTTTTTGTTTGTGCCCATTGTGGTCATGAACATGCCGAGCACCGAAAAACAGATCTCATGTGTGAAGAAAGAGGCGCATGCTGGGTCCCAACCAGTGAATCAAGCAGACCCAATTTGCGCTCTTATCATATTTCGGCACTCTATTCACCTTGGCTTACATGGGGAGAATGTGCAAGAGAGTTTTTAAATGCCAAAGATGATCCAGCTCTTCTACAGCCTTTTGTCAATACAGTGCTTGGAGAGCCATGGGAGGATAGAACAGGCGAAGTTGTTGATCCAGACAGCCTTTATGCAAAACGCGAAGAGTATCCCCTTGCACCAGAACAAGCCGTCGTGTTGACAGCAGGCATTGATGTGCAAAATGATCGTTTAGAGCTTGAAGTGGTGGGATGGGGGCGTAGTGAAGAAAGTTGGCATATTGATTATCAAGTGATCCTTGGTGATCCCTCTTCTTTTGAAGTGTGGGACCAATTGGATGAATATCTTGCAAAACGCTGGCCACATCCAGGCTATAAAGAAGGGATTAGGATAACAGCGGCTTGTATTGATACCGGTGGTGGACATACACAGGCAGTTTATAATTATGTACGCCCGCGTGAGGGGCGGCGCATCTGGGGTATTAAAGGACAGGCGGGATGGCGTGCGGTATGGCCACGCCGACCAAGCAGAAACAATAAAGGACAGATTAATCTTTATATTGTTGGGGTTGATGCCGCAAAAGATATCATTACAGCACGATTTAAAAAATCGGGTCCTGAAGCAACGGGGGCTGGTGCAACACACTTTCACAAAAGCCTTGACCTGGAATATTTTGACCAGCTAACCGCTGAAAGAAAAGTCATCAAATATTTTAAAGGCTTCAAGCGTATTGAATGGCAAAAAAGTGAAAAGGCAAGAAACGAAGCCTTGGACTGTAGGGTCTATGCTTATGCTGCTTTACAAGGTCTGATTTCGGCAGGAATAAACCTTAATCGAGAAGTCGATATCTTAGAAGAGCGTTTGGAAAAACTTAAAATTGAAAGTTCTGTAGAGCAACCAACATCTGGGATTTCTTCATTCACTTCTCCAAGAAGATCTCAGATAGCACAACCTCAAAGGAAACAATCCAGAACAGTGATGAATCCTTATATGCGAGGGGATTGGAGGTGATTTGTGGATGAAACTTTAGGACCATTTAACAGCAAAATTAACAGACTGGAAAGTTTAAAAAGGCGGCGTGAACAAATTGAAGAGGCTCTTTATTCGGGTGCGCAATCAGTGCGTCACGGCGATAAGCAAGTCAGCAACCGCTCTGTTGAGGAACTGCGCAGAGCTCTTGAAATGATCAATACGCAAATAGCGGACCTTGAAGGGCGTAAAGGTTCACGCGTGTTCTATTTTAATATCTCACGAGGCTATTAATGGCTGGCTTTATCAATAAACTTACGGGCTTTTTTACAATTTCTCGTCAACACAATCCCCATTTTGAAGCGGCAAGCAAAAGCCGTCGCATGGGTGGTTTTGATCCCGCAAAAAAACATATCAATAAAGCGATTGAAGAATGCGGTGATACCATTGTTGCCCGTTCAAGATGGCTTTATGACAATGAAGCTCTTTACGGTTCTGCGACTGAAGAATGGGTCTCTGCGGCTGTCAGTGATGGGATTAAACCTTATCCTCGCATTGAAGGTTTTCAAGAAGAAAAGAAAAAGCTTTTAGACTTATGGTGGCAATGGGCTGATGAAGCAGACTACGACGAAGATGCCAGCTTTTATGGGCTGCAAGCAACCATTGCACGAGAGGTCTTTTTAACCGGCGAATGCTTTGTAAGATTGCATTATGTTGACCTTTATGGGCGCTCTGGTGTGCCGCTTCAATTACAAGTTTATCCTACTGAAATGCTGGATCTCACCTATAATGGACCTGCTGAAATTGAAGGCAATTACATTCGTATGGGAATTGAATTCGATGCCAGTGGTAAGCGCGTTGCTTATCATTTCTGGGAACATCATCCCTATGATGATTGTCCTGCAAACAGAGCCTTTAAGAGCCAAGAGCGCGTGCGCGTCCCTGCTGAAATGGTTCTTCATATAAAAGAACGCCGGATTGCCGGACAATTGCGCGGTTCTCCCAAAATAACGCGCTGTATGACAAAGATCTTTCAACTCGAATCCTATGATGATGCAGAACTTGATCGAAAAAGGACGGCGGCTCTTTTCGCGGCGTTTGTCAAGGACAATTCCCCAAACGTCGCAAAATTATCCGATAATCGTGATAAAAACGACGTTGAAGAAGAATACGAAGCACCTGCCATTGCACCCAGTGCCTCTCTTTATTTAGGAGAGAATAAAGAGGTTACATTCTCTAACCCTGTTGAGGTTGGAGGTTCTTATGAGGCTTTCCAATTTCGCAATATTTCAAAAATTTGCTCGGCTCTCAATATGCCTTATGCCGTTGTGACTGGAGACGTTACGCGCGGTAATTTTTCCAATGTGCGAACCTCTATCATTCAGTTTAGACGGCATGTCAAACAATGGCGTGAACATATCATTGCCTTTCAGTTTAACCGCATTGTTTGGGAACGTTTTGTTGAAATGGCAGTACTTTCTGGACGCGTTCACTTACCCGGATGGGAAGAAAATTCCTTGCCATGGCTTCAATGTGAAAGCTTTGCGCCCCCGCTTGAAATGATTGATCCAAACAAGGATATCACGGCGGAAAAAGAAGAAATTCGTGCTGGCTTGAAAACACGACGCATGGCGCTTGCCGAGCGCGGCTTTGATATCGACAGCATTCATGCCGAACTGCAAGAAGAGCACACAGACGCTCGTGCGCGCGGCTTATCTTTTGACACGGATATGGCAGCGCCTTCTGGTGAAAATCAAGCGATTGATGATGAAGATTCAGAGACTTCTGAGAGTTATGAAAGTAACCAAGGTAGTGAGGCACATAAAAATGATGAATAATCTTGATATGCCGTTCTTGGCATCACGGCTTTTTGGGGTTCCACACATGCTTGCCTCCACAAAGCTTGACATTATCCTTAATGCTCTTGCTCCACGCCTTTTTGCAGGCGAAAAGTTTGCCCCTAAAGCTTTTGCGCAAGAAAATACAGCAGCTTTCAGACCCCCTGAAACTTACGTGGTGCAAAACAATATTGCTATAATACCCGTTCATGGCACGCTTGTACGCCGCGGTGCATGGCTTGGAGCTTTATCGGGATTGACTTCTTATGAAGGGTTAAGAGCTTCCTTTCGTGAAGCCATGGCACAGCCTGATGTTCATGCCGTCTTACTTGATATTGATAGTGGTGGGGGAGAAGCCGGTGGCATCTTTGATTTGGTTGAAGAGTTTCAAACCCTTTCAAAACAATACAATAAACCCATTTGGGCGCATGCCAATGAATTTGCTTGCTCGGCGGCTTATGCCATTGCTTGTGCGGCTTCTCAAATCTGGATTGCACGCACCGGTGTTGTAGGCTCCATTGGGGTTGTTTGCGCCCATCTTGACCAATCCCGTGCAGATGAGAAATACGGGCATAAATGGACCTTTGTCTTTGAAGGTGATCACAAAACGCATGGCAATTCTCACGAACCCTTGAGCGATACAGCACAAATAAAAATGCAAGCCGATTGCGCCCTGCTCTACGAAATGTTTGTCGATTGGGTTGCAAAAAACAGACCTCTGAGTGCGGACGCAATTCGTGACACAAAAGCAGAAACTTTTATAGGCACCCAAGCTTTAGAGCTTGGATTAGCAGATGCGCAGGGCACCCTTGCGCAAGCTTTGGAAGCCTTAACGGATTCCATATCACAAAACCCAACATCAACAAAAGAAGGAAAAAACACATGGCACGCACACAATACCGCGCCCAAGAAGAGGATGACGAAAAGATCGTCGACATCATCAATGACGAGGAAGAGGACGAAGACGATAGTGACATCGACAAAAACGCCGAAGACTTCGACGATGAAGAAGAAAACGAAGACGAAGATGAGGATGAAGATAAACAAGCAAGCATAAAAGCTGCTCTTGAAAAGGAAAGAAAACGTGGAAAGGCACTAACAACCCTTGAAAGGCAAGCAAAGCACTTAGGCGTTTCTTTTGACGCAGCAAAAGCTATTCAAAACGGTATGAGTGTTGAGAAAGCACGCCAGTGTGTGTTGACGGCTGCTAGCTCTCAAAGCGCGTCTTTAAAAGTCTCGCCTTATACCCCTCACAGTGATGGAACGAGCAAGGCAAAAATTCATACAAAATGGGAAACAGCTTGGAGGGCAATAAAATGAATAATATTATTTATGAAGACGTACGCAATGGCGCTTATCTTGGACCCTACGATACGGATATGTCAAACGAAGAAGTGGTTTTTGCATCAGGAGCCTTCATTGAAGCAGGAACTGTCATGGGGAAAATTACAGCATCAGAAAAATATGCCCCCCTTAATCCAGCAGCATCAGATGGCAGCCAAATCCCTGCTGGAATTTCTTTTGCCACTGTTGATGCCTCTCAAGACGATCAACGTGCCGTAATGACAGCACGCTTATGCACTGTAAAAGCTTCTGAATTGCTATGGCCAGATGCCATTACAGATGAACAAAAAAGTGCTGCCATTCAGTTTCTCGAAGACCATAACAATATTTTATTGCGATAGGAGAATGCGCACATGGATATGAATTTTTTTAAACACGACGCTTTCTCTGCCACCACCATGATGAAAGCGATTGAAAACTATGAGTTTCAACCGGGACTTATTAGTTCTCTTGATCTTTTTGAGGAAGTGGAAACAAGCACCACAGTGGTTGGTATTGAAAGACGTGACAATACATTGTCCTTGATTCAAACCAGTGAACGTGGCGCACCTTTGGCAGAAGGTGATAGAGATGGGCGTAATCTTCGGTTTTTCAAAACAACACGGATTGCCAAAAGTGACACGGTGAAATCAGAGGAAATCCAGAACCGGCGTGAATTTGGGACAGAAGATCAACTCGAGACGGCAATGAAATATATTGCCAGAAAACAAAAGAAACTGATTTCTGAAATCGAATTGACATGGGAAAACATGCAACTTGGCGCTGTTCAAGGGGTGGTTCTTGATGCCGATGGTTCAGTGATTGTTGATTGGTACAAGGAATGGGAAATCGCACCACCAAAGCCGATTGACTTTAAATTAAATAATGAAACAACCAATGTTGCTGATCATGTTGATCAAGTCATTATGAAAATGATTGAAGCTTCAAAGGGAGCATTCACTGATCGTTCACGCATTATTGGGCTTTGTGGAAATGAATTTTTCTCCAAATTGAAAAACCATAAAACAATTCGTGAGACTTATCTCAACACAGCTCTTGCACAAACGTTGAATAGCGCTGGAGGAGTTGCAACACCAAGTTCGATTGGCTCTGGGAGCTTTGGCAGTTTTGACTTTGCGGGTGTGACTTTCATTAATTACCGGAGTATTCATAACTATAATGTGAGTGCGAAGGCTGGAACAAAGCGCGCCATAGGCATTAAGCCTGATGAATGTCAATTCTTGCCTGCCAATGCACCGGAAGTGTTTCAAAAAACCTTTTCTCCTGGAGAAAGCTTGGATTTTGCCAACACGGTTGGAAAACCGCTCTACACTATGTTGATCGTTGATAACGACCGTAATGCATGGGTAAAGCCGGAGGTATACAGCTATCCGCTTTATATTTGCACGCGTCCTGAAATGCTCTTTAAAGCGGTCAGTGAAGGAAAATAACATGCGATGGCATGGGTTGCTTAATAAAATGATTCAAGACGTGCGCAACACTTTTGGGCAACCCGTCATCTACACGCGAAAGGATAATCAACAATCGTTTCAAATTACAGCGATTTACACCATTAAACATTCGGAATCGGACGCCGGTGGCAGAATCTCTACCACAATTGCAAGAAAGGAACTTGATGTTTGTATTAATGATATCGGGGGAATACCACCAAAACCTCAAGATAGTATTGTGATCATCTCTCCTGAAAATAACAAAGCCCCCTCTTCTCAAGAGCACTTCGTGGTCACAGATGTCCAAGCCTCTGAATCCGATATGTATAAGCTTATCTTGCGGGAGCTAAAACAATGAAACATCTTTGTCTTGTGTGTTTAAAAGTCAATAAGGCTGCCCAAGAGATCGGATTACTGCTGTAAATCTTGGACTTGAAAAGGCGGTGAATTGGTAATTCCATGGTACGCCAGTACGGCGACTAATTTGGCATCCTTGATATGTTATCGTTACTGATGCAATTCGTGTCCAAGTAGTTCGTTCATTCCTTTTAGAGCTTTCAAATACAATGGCTTGATCTGTTACCAAAAGACGTCCAAAAAGTGTGGTCTTTTTATTAATATCAAAGGAAACGCGTTCTTGAACACCCAACAATTTTTCATTGCGTGCTAAACGATAATCGTATTCACTTGCATCAAGTTCTTGAAACATTTCACATGCTTCAGAAAAACTAGTTATTTCAATATCTGGTAGCAACATTGCAACTTGTTCTTCAAAAAGCTTTACTTTTTTATTTTCAAAATGGACAGCGATCCCCAAAAGTAAAACAATAATAATGGCGACTAATAACCATGGTGAAATACTTATTATTGCTACTATACTCCCAATCAATAGAGCACAAAACAGAAAAATCTTGATCCCCTTTTCCAATCGTTCGTTTTTAAGTGCTGGAGACGTTTTATTAATGACTGAAAAATCAGAAGAAGAGTGTGCATGAGAAGGCGACACTGAAACCTGTTCTGGAATCTTCTTTTCAAAACGTTTTTTGCGTTTGTATCGCCAATAAGCAAAAATAGACAATGCAAAAAATGCAAAGCAGATTAACCAAAACCATCCCCAAAAGCCTAGGCCATCATTTTCATCTGATTTATTGTCTTGAATGGGTGCGATTTTCTTATCAGTATTCTCAACTGGTGCCTGAGCCATGCTTTCATCTTGAGTAGCAACATCTATTGACGGAGTCGAAGAGAGGGTAACAACTTCATTATTATGTACAACTTGATCTGGTTTGTCTTTCTGTACAGCAACACCTACTATTGGAGCACCGACAAATAATAGAGCGCCAACACAAAGAGTCTTTAACCCCATTTTGCGCCATTTTTTTCTACATACGAAAACGATCCCAGTGATAATAATTGGTAAAGATAACAACCATACAATAATCGCAATTGTATCAAGTACGTCGCGCATTATTTCCCCTCCGCTATAAATAAAAAAAGAGGAAATTTAAAGTGAGTCTATAAATAAAGTAAAGATGTGCCTATATAATTTAGAAAAATGTAATATTATCTATTGACATCATCATAAGGATATGAATAATCGAATCAGGTGCCTAAGAAACACCGTAGGAAATACCAAGCGGACGAACTACCGATATAGTTTATTCTCCGCACATTAAAGGCTTTGACTCATTGTATGTTACATGCATATAATGATTTTGTCGGGTGTGGTTACGCTATACAATACCCTTTGGGAAAAGCATAACGACGGACTTGGTACCGTGTTTCTTAGCACCCGGCACTCTCTTAGAGTGTCATTAAGAAACCTCTATTACCAAGGAGTTCATCATGAACACTCTTATAGAAATTAAAAGAAGCACTGCTAATAGTGCTATCCCTCAAACTATGTCTAGTCGTGAAATTGCTAATTTGTGTAAAAAGCAGCACGCACATATTATGCGTGATATCAAGAAGATGCTTGAAGAACTTAACGGCTCCAAATTTGGATTGGTTGATTTTATCGGTACTTACGTTGATGCAAAAGGTGAAAGCCGCCCTTGTTATAACTTACCTAAGCGTGAATGTTTAATTCTTGTTTCGGGTTACAGCACTGCTTTACGAGCAAAGATTATTGACCGCTGGCAAGAATTGGAAAGACAAGTAACAACACCACAAGTTGACTACTCTAAACCCGAGGCATTACTTGGTGTCTTGAACCATTTACAAAGTCAAATTGAGCAGAAAGATCATGTTATTGCAGAATTAGCACCAAAAGCAGAGGCACTTGAGGGTCTAAAACGTTCTGATGGTCTGTTTGGTTTGATAGAAGCAGCAAAGATGTTAGAAGTGCGACCAAAGGATTTAACCGATTATTTGCGTAAACATGATTGGGTGTATCGTCGTGCTCCAGGGGCGCCTCTGTTACCTTATCAGGATAAAATCAAGAAAGGCTTTATGGATTGCCCTGCTATCACTATTCAAAGACCGGATGGTACAGAAAAGGTGCTGCCTTCAACGAAAATCACATCTAGAGGATTGGCATGTTTGAGAGAACAAATCCATGGAGGTGTACAATGAATACCAGTGTCGACTTCTTATGTAATTTGTGGATGGCATTATCTCAATTTTCTAGACATGAGAATATGAGCGATAAAGATTGTACTGCTCTGGTTGACACTATGAGTGTAATAGAAAAGGTTTTGATTTTAAAACTTCAGAATGAGGTTCCAAGTATGCTTAAAATCTTAACAGTTCTAACAGATTTTGGAGCTTCAGAACTGCCGCATAGCATGGATTCTTTGTTGAAAGCTTACGAACCAAATTTAGAGAACCCTATTAAAAAGGTTGCTTAAGTAAAATATATGCCCCTCCCCGTTCTCAAAATGGGGAGGTGGTTAAGTTCTACATTCAAACTTATTAATTTTGGCAAATTCATCTGCTTTTTCTGCTTGTAAAATATGAACATCATAAGCAGCTTGCATATTAAGCCAGAACTCAGCTGTAGTATCAAAAAAAGAAGCCAATCTGAGAGCCGTATCAGGAGTTATTGGACTATTTTCCGCAACAATACGTTCTATCCTCGTGCGTGGAACATTCAATGCTTTTGCAAGAGCATAAGCAGAGAGAGCATATTCTTTTAAATATTCCTCCCGTAAAATTTCTCCAGGATGTATTGCAATATAATTTTTCATCTCGACCTCCTATAGATCAATGATAATCTATAATTTCAACTTCATAGGCGCCATTAATACGCCATTCAAAACAAAGACGAAACTGGTTATTAATACGAATAGAATATTGACCTTTACGCTCTCCTTTCAATGCTTCTAAATGATTTCCTGGAGGACTGCGCAAATCTTTAAGATCAACTGCTTTATCGAGCATAAACAATTTTCTTTGTGCTATGCGTACCAATGTCGCAGGAAAACCTTTAGGCGTCTTGCCTTCTAAAAGATCTTTACACCGCTTATCCGCAAAAGATTCAATCACCAAATCACCTCTATTCATTCTTTTACGTATCATAACATGATACCAGTTTTAAGAAAAGGATAAATATTGAATGACAGAAACATTTATGCATCCCCGCGAGACGATAAGAGAAACATTTGTTGCGTTGATTAAAGCAGCAAAGACGGTGGCAGGTGACAATGTTTTCAATATGCGTGACTTCAATTTATTTATTGAAACAATGCCGGCCATTAATATCTCAACGCAAAGTGAAACCATTGAGGATGGACATGATTTTGGTTTAAGACGGCGTGTTTTAACAGTAGATGTTGAATGCTATGCAACATGTGAAGAGGGTGCACGCTTTGTTGACCAATTAGCATGGGAAGTTGAAGAGATTTTCCATGCCAACCCCAATCTTAACAATACCGTTGAGACATGCCGCCTGCAAAATATTGCTTTTGCCTTTGGTGATAATGGCGCCCTAGCGCTCCATGGTGCGATTTTAACCTTTGAAGCCATTTATGTGACAAATATCCCCAACATGGATGAAGAAGAAGGCAGTATAACAGCAAAAATCGTTGAACCTTTCTTAAGTTTTGAACCAGAAACAGGCGTGAGAAATAAAGATAAATACCATAAAATTGAAGGTGGACATGTTAGAGCGGCGCGATAAGGAGATCACCGATTTAAAGAGACGCGTAGCCAATATGGTTGTGGTGGGGAAAATTAGCCATGTCGACCATAAAAACGCACGCTATCGAGTAAAAACTGGAGGTCTTATCAGTGACTGGATTCCAGACACACAAGCCCGCGCCGGTAAAACACGCTCTTATGAAGGGCGCGATGTTGGAGAGCAAGTGATTGTTGTTTCATCATCAGGGGATTTATCGCAAGGAATGATTGTGGGTTCCATTCATACAGATGCTAATCAAGCAGCCGATAAGGGCAGCATTCACCGAACGATATACCCTGATGGAACCAGCCTTGAATATGATGATGAACAAAACACCTATGCCCTCAATATAAAATCGGGTGGAAAATTTATCCTAACAATCTCTGATGGCGTATCACTCAAAGGAGATGCTGGTAAGTTAGAGCTTAGCGCACCGGAGGGCATAAAAATCACTTCAGAACGTGACTTTAGTTTAAAGGCAAAGGGCAACATTTCTGTAAAAGCAGACGGGAACATTTCACTCCATTCGCAAGATAGTGTTTCTCTTCATTCAAGTAGCTTAAAGCATAACGGCACCAATGTAGGAGCAACCCATGTTCATGGAGGTGTTTACCCTGGTGGTTCGATGACAGGAGGACCAAATTGAACAGTGGAATGGACCGCACAACAGGCAAACCATTGGTTGGCATAGAGCATTTGCGGCAATCGATTATTGATATCTTATCAACACGCATTGGCACACGGGTGATGCGACGTGATTATGGTTCACGCGTTGCAGAACTCATTGATGCGCCAGTGAATAATGCTTTTGCCGTTGCCCTTTATGCCGCCGTTGCTGAGGCTTTAGACAAATGGGAACCACGTTTTAAAGTGAAAAAAATCGATTTTAAAAGGGGTGAGAATGGACACGTTTCTTTATCCTTTGAAGGCATTTATTTGCCATCGGGCAAGCCCATTACCATGGAAGGATTACTGATAAAATGAGTAAAGCGCTTGCAAAACCGGAAATTATTACAGAACTTTCTTTCGAGGAAATCCGCGCTGCGGCTCTTGCTCATTTAAAAAAACTTTTACCCGAATATACATTTTTGGAAAGTGATCCAGCCGTAAAAGTTATAGAGGCTTTTAGCTATCGAGAACTGCTTTTAAGACAGCGGATTAACGAAGCGGCACGCAATAACATTCTTGATTTTGCAATCGGTGAATCTCTTGATGCCTTGGGAAACTGGCATGGTATTGCCCGCATGGAGGGTGAAAGTGACGAGAGATATCGTGAACGCATACAGCTTCATGCCCGTGGTGGCAATGGTAGCGGGACAGAACCCTATTACAAGCTTATCGCCTTAACAGCCGATAGTCGAGTGAAAGATGCCATTATCTATCGTAAAGGCAAAGACCCAACCATCTATGTTGCTCTTTTTGGTAATAATGAAGAAGGAACAGCCTCTGAAGATCTCTTACAAACAGTTTCACAAGCTCTTCACAGAAAAAATATCATCATGACCAATGATACGATTATTGTGCATGCTGCTGTCAAAAAAGTGCTGGATTTAGAAGCAGATGTTTGGCTGTTACCGGAAACATCTTTGAAAATTCTCACGACAATGGAGGCAAATTTAAGAGCAGCATGGAGACAAGAACAAGCCATTGGTCGTGAATTAAGCCTCTCGTGGTGGGTTTCAAAACTGATGATCCCTGGTGTCCAGAAAGTGATTGCCATTACACCCACAAAGGACAGAGCAGTTTGTGACGAAGAAATCTTATCGATTGGCAAAATCACCTTAAACTTTAAAGGGCGGGCGCGCTAATGGTTGGCTCACTCCTCCCCTCACATGCAACAGAATTTGAAAAACGCCTTGCCGATGCTTGCAACTTTCATCAAGATGTTGATGGAGCTGTTTTGGGGATTTCACGTGCAAAACTGATCACACGCCCTCCCCGCTTTTTGCCATGGTTGATTGAAGAATATGGACTTGGTGAACTCACACCTTATGTTCCAAACCTCTATGATTTGATTGACCAAGGACTTGCATGGCAACGCCTGCGCGGGTCTCTTGCGGCAATAGAGATGGGGTTGAGATG
>NZ_JBHIQS010000018.1:0-27329 GCF_042196685.1 Bartonella sp. AC329YNZD
ATCAAGAAAGTCTGTGAAGGTTTACAAGAAGCAGACCGTGGCAAACTCATTATGGCATGTGGAACGGGGAAGACTTTCACAAGTCTTAAGATAGCAGAAACCCTTGCTGGGAAAGGCAAGCGTGTGTTGTTTCTGGTTCCTTCTCTGGCTTTAGTCTCACAAACAATCCGTGAATGGACAGCCGATGCACAAATCCCGTTGCGTTCCTTTGCGGTTTGTTCTGATACAAAAGTAGGCAAGCGTCGTAAAAACCAAGATGATATTGTTGGTATGGAAACATCAGATCTTGTTCTCCCTGCTACCACGGATGCAAAAGCCCTTGCCAAAGAAGCTTGCGAAAACCTAGCAGATGCGATGACCGTGGTCTTTTCAACTTATCATTCAATTCAAGTGATTTCGGATGCACAAAAAAAGTATGGTTTACCCGAATTTGATTTGATCATCTGTGATGAAGCCCATAGAACCACTAGTGCTTCATTGGGAACTGACGACAATGAATCTGATTTTATCAAGGTTCATGATAACAGCATCATTCGGGGCAAAAAACGTCTGTATATGACAGCAACGCCTCGTATCTTTAGTGACACTGCTAAAAGGCGGGCGGATGAGATTAATGCTGTTTTGGCATCTATGGATGATGAAACCCTTTATGGAAAACAACTTCATCATTATACCTTCGCGGAAGCTGTCGATAATGAACTGTTAACTCCTTACAAGATTGTGGTCTTGGGTATTAATGAAACCTATATCACACCAGCCATACAGGAGATTATTGCCAATGAAAACCATGAAATTGATTTAGATGATGCGGCAAAAATTATTGGCTGTTATAGAGCCCTTACCAAAATAGATAAGCAAGCTGCTGTTGTTGATGATGATACAGAGCCCATGCAATGTGCTTTAGCTTTTTGCAAAGATATCAACACCTCTCAATATATCACAAAGCTCTTCAATAAAATTATCAAATCTCATATTGATGATTTCCTTCAAACCGTTCCCTTTCTAAACTGTGAAGTAAGACATATTGACGGAACGCAAAGCGTCAAAAAACGCAATGAGGAATTGGATTGGCTTAAAGAAGATGCGGGTCAAAATGTTTGTCGGATCTTAAGCAATGTTCGGTGTCTGTCTGAAGGGATTGATGTCCCTGCTCTTGATGCCATCATGTTTTTACACCCGCGTAATAGCCAAGTAGATGTGATACAGGCGGTAGGGCGTGTGATGCGCCGTGCTCCAAAGAAGAAAACGGGCTATATCATTTTACCCATTATCATTCCTTCACACTTAGAAGCCAAAAAGGCTTTAAAAAACAATAAGAGATACCGTGTTGTTTGGCAAGTTTTACATGCTTTACATTCTCATGATGAGAGACTTGCTCGGACGATTAATCAGATGTCTTTAGGACAAGATAGCAGCCATACGATTGAGATTATAGAGATTAAACGAGCCGATGAATTAAAAGAACTCACCACAACGGTTGATGAGATCTCAATCCAATCAAAAGCAGAAGTTTCTGGACGCACGATTGGAACAGCAGAAAGCAAATCTCAATCGGTATCTGGAGGACAAGGAGACTTATTCCACCGTTCTGAATTTTTTGATTTTGTCAAAGCCATTTTTCTGGATAGTTTTAAAATCACCGATTATTGGGGCATATGGGCAAACAATGTTGCTGAGATTGCTCAAAACCATATCAATCATCTTAAAGATATGATTTCCGATGAAAAGAGTGAAGCCTTTCACGCCTTTGATGCTTTTCATAAGGAATTAAAGAACAACGTCAACAGTGAAATAAAGCAAGAGGAAGCCATTGAGATGTTAGCACAACATCTTGTCACGCGTCCCGTGTTTGAAGCTTTATTTGACGGTAATGAATTTGTACAGAACAATGCCATTTCACAAGCAATGGACAAGATCTTAACGGAACTGGATAAAACCAATATCGAAGAGAAAACGAAAGATCTTGATAAATTTTACAAAAGTGTCATGTTCTGTACAGCAGGCATTACGGAAACTCATGCCAAACAGAATCTTATTATCAAACTTTATGAAAGTTTTTTTGCCAAGGCATTTAAGAAAACCACGGATAAGCTTGGGATTGTTTATACGCCCGTTGAGGTTGTTGATTTTATCATTCATTCTGTTGATGATGTGTTGCGTAATGAATTTGGAACAAGCTTGGGATCCCGTGGTGTGTCTATTCTTGACCCTTTCACGGGAACGGGTACCTTTATCACAAGGCTTTTACAATCAAAACTGATCAAACCAGAGGATATGGAATATAAATACCGTTACGATATCCATGCTAATGAGATTGTCTTACTTGCCTATTACATAGCAGCGATTAACATTGAATCGACGTATCATAGTCTTATGAAAGGAGATTACATTCCCTTTAAGCATATTGGTTTGGCTGATACGTTTCAGACACTTAAAGAAAAAAACTTGATAGACGGTATACTCAAAGAAAACAGTGAATATTTAGAACATCAAAAGAATCTAAATATCAAAGTTATCTTTGGCAATCCTCCTTATTCGGTAGGACAAAAAAATGAGAATGATAATGCAAAAAATACACCCTATCCGATATTAAATGACCGCATTCGTGAGACTTATATAGCTCAATCGAAAGCAACTAGTACGCAAAAGTTATATGATAGTTATATTCGTGCCATTCGCTGGGCTAGTGACCGTATTGGTAATGCTGGAGTAATCGGCTTTGTTTCTGGTTCTAATTATGTAGAAAAGCCAACAATGGATGGTTTACGAAAATCTTTAGCCAAAGAGTTTACGAGTATTTATGTGCTTAATTTACGGGGGGATATCCGCAAAAATATATTAAGCAATGGAGCTTCTCAAGAAGGAGAGAATATTTTTGGTAGTGGTAGTATGACTGGTATTGCGGTAACGCTATTTATCAAAAATCCCAATGTTTCTGGAGAGTGTAAAATTTACTATCATGACATTGGAGATAATCTTTCCACCGAAAAAAAACTTGGAATGATTCAAGACTTTGGTAGTGTTGGTGGCATTACACGAAGTAAACAAGGTTGGAAAATAATTACACCAGATAAGCATGGTGATTGGATACATCAACGTGATAAAAGTTTCAAAACATTCTTAGCTATGGGTATCAAAAAGGGGCATGATAAAAAACTCTTTGAAACTTATTCTCTTGGTGTTTCAACCAATCGTGATGCTTGGGCGTATAACTCAAGCCGTGAAATTTTAGCAAAGAATATGGGTAATATGATTACCTTTTATAACAGCGAAGTGAAATGTTTTAATGAGATCTATCCACATGCTGACCGTAACACACGTAAAAAGGCTGTAGATAATTTCGTAAATTCAGATAGTAAAAAAATTAGTTGGAGCAGTACTCTTAAAGGAGAATTATTAAGAGGCAAATTTTCAGAATTTGAAGCTACATGCCTTACTCAAAGCCTTTATCGCCCTTTTACAAAACAATGGCTTTATTACAATAGCGTCTTTAATGAAGCAGTCTATCAAATGCCGCGTATATTCCCGATAGGACAAGCGGTCGAAAATAGAGTGATACAAATTACAGGCATAGGAGCAAGGAGTGGTTTTTCTGTATTTATGGCTAAGGATTTGCCTAATCTTAATATGATGGATGGTGGTAACCAATGTTTTCCACTTTATATTTACAAAGATACTACGGTTTCAAAAAGTAAAAGTGAAAAACAAACCCATTTATTTACGCATTCTATAGAAGAAAACACAACAGCTGGTTTACAACGCCGTGATGCCATTACTGATGAGGGATTAGCGCATTTTAAAGCGGCTTATCCTAATAAAAAAATCACGAAAGATGATTTATTCTATTACGTTTATGGGATTTTCCATTCAAAAGATTATCGTACACGTTATGCACATAATTTATGCAAAGAATTGCCTCGTATCCCTTGTGTAAAGAGTGCCGATGATTTTTGGAAGTTTGTAACAGCAGGACGTGAACTCGGTCATTTGCACGTAAATTATGAAGATGTAGAGCCTTATCCAGTGACCTTTAAAAAGGGTAATCCAAAACAAACAGAGATCTCTAATCCCGAAAAGTTTTATTATGTAACTGAAATGAAATTCGCTGGGAATAGTAAGGAAAAGGATAAATCGACGGTTATTTATAACAACAATATCATAATAACAGATATCCCTCTTGAAGCTTATGAGTATATCGTCAATGGTAGACCCGCTCTTGAATGGGTTATGGGGCGTCAATGCGTTAAGACTGATAAAAAGAGCGGCATTGTCAATGATGCCAATCGCTATGCTGTTGAAACCGTTGGCAACCCTGCCTACCCATTGGAGTTATTTCAAAGGGTTATTACCGTAAGTTTAGAAACAATGAAAATCGTAAAAAACTTACCAAAATTGGAAATAAGAGAAATTGAATAACTTATAAAGCATGCTCACATAATGGGTATGATAACTCATAAGGGGTATAGAGCTTATAACCATAATCTATACCTCTTTTGTTAAGTTGATTAGATACAATCCTAATATGCGTTATTCTAAAAAGAAATCATTTGCACTTTTAAATACTCTTATTTGGATTGCTTTAAGAGATTATACCGTAATCTAAAATGATAGCTTTATGCTTTTCAAAAGCTTTGTTTAAAGAGAATTATGTATATTCATTTTTTATATTACTTATAGGTTTTGAAGGTTTCTCAAACTCTCAAAATACCTTCAAAAATATACCGTGGGCTGTATTTATAGGTTGTGTTTTAATATAGGTTGTATCTCTAAAATGCTAATATATTGAAATATAATAACTTTTATTTTTCGATTGAAAAAAATATATAAAGGGGGGTAAAAGGAACTCTCAAAATGCTCAAAATCTTCAAAACTCACAACCATAATGATCTTGATAGCATTTCTTATGAATTACAAGCTATCTTTTGAAAGGTTTTAATGACTCACTAAAATGGTCTATTTTGTCAGTTCACTTTACTGACACATAACTGACAGGTTTTATTCAATTTACATCATTGGTTACCTTTCAAGATTGTACTCTTGATATACGTTATGTTTTAAAGATATTAACCTATTGAAATATAATGTTTTTAATTTTTACTCATAAAAAAAATAATAGAGGGTCTAAAAGGAACTGACAAAACTGACAAAAGCCTTATTAAAAGGGATTTTTTTAATCTCTATAATTATCAATCTCTTTTTAGATATTTTTATTAGGTTTTTTCATAACAGTCTCTAAATTACAATCCTATTTATCGTTTCTCTTATGAAAATGATGCCATAGCTATAGCATATAACAGTTATAAAGAATGCGTAAAAACAGTAGCTTTGTTTGAATAAAGCAAAAATGCAAATGAATGCATTGGTTATAAGAGCGCGGTGCTTATTAAGACAGTTTAAATGATAAATGCGTTATAAACAAAATTCACAAAAAATTTTAAATTCATTTAGTAAAAAAATTGATAGATTATAAAGATAAAAAAACGCATTATGAGAGCGTTTCTAAATATTATAAATGTATAGATTCAAAAAACAGCGCAATCGTTTAAGAACGCCCATAATATAGCTTTAAAAGCATATAAATATAAAAGAAGCTCTTCATAAGAACATGATAACATTAATACATAATGCAATTTAAAAAATATCAAAAAAGATAAAATATTATTTGACAATAAATACGTATTTTGTTATATAAATAATCAAGTGATCAAAACACTAAACATCAAGCGGGTAGGTTACGAAACAACCTCTCCCATCTCTTTAAAATACTGACTTTCTTTTATGCTGTCATTAGCATATAATGATTATGTCGGGTGTAGTTACGCTATACAATACTCTTATGAGAAAAGCGTAGCAACGGACTTGATGCCGTGTTTTGAGCGCCCGACGCCCTTATAGGGTGTCAATTCAAAACAATATTAACATCAAGGTTTTAAATATGACAAATATATCAAACAACACCCCCGTTCTCTCTAACATTGCAAATGAAACTGCATCTGTTAATAAACAAGAGCCTGCAAAAAAATATGAATTTGTTGATGATGGTGAATATATCGATGGTTATTTCTTAACGCGTATTAGAGCTTTAAGAGATTTTGATGATGCATATCCAGAATTTGGTAGTGAAGATGATTATTACCGTCATGAATATTATGCTGATTGTGAGTGGTATTATGACGATGATAATGACAGCGAATATGAAAATGATGCTGCGTAAATAACGCGCGGGCGCGGCGGGGGCGCCCCTCTTTAAAACATCTCATTTTAAAATTTAAATCTTTTTATAAAGGAATTGTGCTATGCAAAAAAAGTTTGCACTCACAAATGAAACGCGTGTATTTAATAATAAAACTCTTTATCGCATTAAAGCTTTAAGAGACTTTGATGATGTCAAAACTGGGGCTTTAGGCGGCTTTATTGAAAATGAAAATAACTTATCGCATGATGGTAATTGCTGGGTTTATGATAATGCTATCGCTGCTGGCTATATTTATGATAATGCGCATGTTTATGGCAATGCCGTTGTTTCTGATAATTCCCGTGTCTATGGCAATGCTCATGTGTATGGCAAGGCTATTATTTATGATAATGCCTATGTTTATGACAATGCTAGGGTTTATGAAAACGCGCGTATAGCAAATGACGTGCATGTTTATGAAAATGCTCATATCCATGGCATTGCTGTTATTCGTGAAAATGTCGGCGGGTCTACTAAGGTTAAAACCTATACTGAACGTCTCTCTCCTTATGGCGAGTTAGAAATTGTATGGGTCTCACCTAATGTAACGTAAATAAAATGCGGGCGCGGCGGGGGTGCCTGCTTTCCAACCAAATTTCCCATTTCAAATTTTAGAAAACGTTTATCACATTAGATTGTGAGGGTACTCCTATGTGCAAAAAATACGAATTAACCAGTGAAATCAAAAAAATCAAACATGCTCTTACTCGAAATATTATAAATCTTTATCGCATTAAAGCTTTAAAAGATTTCGATGATGTTAAGGCTGGGGATTTAAGGGGCTTTATTGAAAAGGAAGCTAATCTATCCCATGATGGCAATTGCTGGGTTTATGATAAAGCTTGTGTCTATGGCTATGCCGTCGTTTCTGAAAATGCAAAAATACGGCATTTTTCTCAAGTTTGTGGTCAAGTCTATGGGAATTGTGAAATCTATGGCAAGGCTTTCATCTCTCAATACGCAAAAATTTATGACCATACTTGTGTCTATGGCAATGCTCATGTTTATGGCAATGTTTATGGGTATGCTCATGTGAGTGGTGCTGCCCGCGTTCTTGCTGATGCTCATATTTATGATTATGCTCATGTTTCTTATGATGCTACGGTTTTTAGTTATGCAAGGGTCTATGGTCGTGCCATTGTTGCTGGCTCTGCCCGTATTCATAGCTATGCCAAGGTTTATAATTATGCCTTTATTAATGGTCATGCAAAAATACATGGCAAGGTCTATGGCGGTGCTTTGGTGGGCGGTTGTGCTGAAATTTATGGCTCTGTTTTTGGCAATGCCAAGGTTTTATTCTAT
Organism: Bartonella sp. AC329YNZD; assembly: GCF_042196685.1. Taxonomy (NCBI): domain Bacteria; kingdom Pseudomonadati; phylum Pseudomonadota; class Alphaproteobacteria; order Hyphomicrobiales; family Bartonellaceae; genus Bartonella; species Bartonella sp. AC329YNZD. The sequence goes on from NZ_JBHIQS010000018.1 coordinate 7,538, forward strand.
ACTAAGGTCTGGGGACGTGCTTATGGCAATGCGAAATTAACCAAGAAAAGCAAAGTAAAGGAAGTTCCTATAAATTATGAGGTTTATGAAAGCGATAACCTTGTCAAGATTGTTGATGAAACAGAATAAAAATAGACATGGGGGTGCCTTCTTGATGGCTATAAACGCATTATAGAAGAATGCAAAAAAAGCCGTGTCAAGTGATATGACGCGGCTTTCAAATAACGATTATAATGATAGAAAAATAATCATCCACAATGGAGCAATGAATGCATATATACAAAACGTATCATATTGCAAGCGCTCTATTAGAGATATGAAAACTTATCAAAAGGAATGTAAATAATGCGTATGATCTTTAATCACTCATTTGAATGAGAAAGCCTATAAACGCTTTTCATTTCTCTCAAACATATTAATCATAACTCCTCCTTTGTGAGGGGGGCATTTGAAATAAAGCACATGATCAAAATGCTTCTTTTAAAATGTTTCAATATACTGACTTTAAAATTGAGTTGAGTGAATTCAAATAACGCATTGTCTAAAATCAAACCTATCAAACAAATCAAAACGCTTGATAGATTTAACAAAACCCGTTTTTTACAGTTGCAAACGTTGGCTTTTAAAACAAACTCTCATAAAGACAACAAACAACCGCTTTTATCAAATGCAAGGCTTTAAAAACTGTTATAAACATCCGTTTCAAACGTTCACTTAGAGAGGCTCTCATAATAAACGTATTTTTAACAAAACTTCTTTGCAAATTAATCGCTCTATATTTGGCTAGTAAAATCAACCAATCCAATTTTGGAAGCGTTAACTTTAGAATAGAGCATTCTTTAACATTATAGCTTTTTTCTAAAAATTTAGAAAAATCTCATGCCTTATGCATGTTACAATGGTTTTGAATTTTACTTGCTTATCTTTGTCTAAAATAGATGCCCTCAAATTGAGGGAACCCCATTTGGTTTCGAATTTTTAAACTATAACTTTTAAAACGTTTCTTAGTATCAAGTCTAAAGTAGATAGTAATTCTACTGCCATGGCATTATTTGCTTCCATTTTTTGTGGAAGCGAATAGTTCCGTTCTTAAAAACTAGCCTGCAATCTATTCATTAAAAGGCTTTTGATTTCATAAGATATAACGCTTTGAATTTCATTATCTATTTATTTCCTACCTCGGTAAAAAAATACCGTGGTTATAAAATCAATCTTGTCTTTAAATCCTTTTATGCAATCTTTATGAATTAAACCTATAAGCTTATGACTGCTTCAAACAGTTAATTTCTTTAATGCCATTTTAAAGGTTTTCCCCAATTTTGGGGAAAATTATATGATCTGTATTTTCTATAAATGCGTATCTTTTGATACAATTTACCTTATAACAGTTTCGAACGATTACCCTCTTATAGAATGATCTAATATTGCTATAACACTCTTTAGATTTTGCGCTCGCCAATTTTGGCGAACGTTAATTTGTTATTTTATGCGATTAACAATCCAATCTTTAAAACAAGATGTGATCTTTAAACGTAAGCGATTTATGTTATCGATGATTTCAAACAACTAAATTTTTAAACAATGCGATTTCTGCTGTGATAAAAACGTATCATAAGATTTATGAACTGTTATGAATGATAACTGCTTTTTATGGTCTATTCATACATGCCAATCTTATATAAAAAATAGTCAAATGAATCATGCATAAAAGGATGGATTCTTGAGTGGATTCATATAAAATAATTACGCTCAACATATTGACTTTATTGTGTTTTTTATGATAATATCTTTCCAAAGGCGGCAAAGCATTCTATAAAAAACCGTAAGCCATAATCTATAGTTAATTACAACATATTGATTAATAATAATAAATTATTTTGCACGGTGAATAAGAAACCCTAATACTGTAGGATTTTCTCATTTCAAATCTGTTTATCTTGAATCAAACAAAAGCATGACTCTTACATGTCAAAAGAGGAAAGAGCCCATATGAATAAAAACGCGTTAAAAAAGAATCCCACTTAATGAATGCTCTCAAATAACCAAGAGCTGTAAAACATTGAAGGCTCGTCGATATAACGGATGATACCGGATTGCTCTTCTATTAAACATAAAGATGATAACGCTCAACGGAGCTTACTTTATACCATTCACGGGTGGCATCATGGGTTTGGGAGCCAGATGTTTCTTTAAAACAAGCACGTAAATCAGCAACACAAGTATATTTCATTTAGAGCGATCTAGAGAGATCTGCCCGCTATTGAAGAATGTGAGAAAAAAGCGTACAGCAATGCGTAATTTCTATTATTTGAAAGATATGATTTAAAAGACATGATCATGGACGCTTTTGAAAGTCGTATAACTGAATTGGGTGATAGAGAAGAGTTTGGTTTTTCCTTTTATATTCTTCTAAGATAAAGCAGTATTTCCGTTTTGAAGAGCACACAAACAGATAAATATTCTGGTTCACGATATGGCATACAAAAGATGATACAGCTTGTCGTTTTTATTCATCTAGGGGTATTTTAAACATGTTGCTCGTGAATGGTATAACGATAAAGTCCCCATGAAATAATAAAAAATCTATTGAGCACCACCATCTTTACGCTCGTAAAGAAGCAAACCGGCATCATCACACACTTTGCTAGCTCCCAATGTTGCAACACAAACCCTTAAGCACTTGAGACAGTTTATGAGAAGCATTTTTCCTTCTTTCTTATACAGTTTTTACCCACACACCAACTCTGCTTGTGATGTACAAACAATTGATTTTGATTATTTCAACATAGGACAAATTCCAAATAAAAGAATTTGATAATAGTAGAGACTCTTATCCAATATAAATAGAGTTAGATTATCATTATAAATCAATACATTATTTCTAAGTAGAAGCCGATAAAATCTGGACATTTACAAACCGGAAAGAAATCTTCGTCTTTAAAAGCGTAGAGAGGAGGTAAAATAATTGACCACTTAACAGATAAAGTATAAAAGAATCCACCAACGCAATACCTAATACCCTCCTAAAAAACTCAAAAGAGTGAAGAGAAACAATTGACAGAAGATAAAAAATTCACTTAATTAAAGTGCTCTTTAAAGAGCATGATGACTTAGCGTAAAATATTCAATTTTTTCAATGCTGAAAGATTAAAAAAAACAATATTATTTGAAATAAAACAATTTATTGTGCTGACAGTTATAATTTGTATGCACAAAATTGAGTTGTTGAAAATCAAAAATATAATTTAACGATGTTCCTTGACCAACTCACTCTCTCCTGAGTATAGCACGGGGAATAAACGTGGAGAGACATGAGGAGTATAGAAAATGAGTTTTAAAATTGCAATTGTTGGCGCAACCGGCAATGTTGGTCGTGAAATGCTTACAATTTTAGAAGAGCGTGGTTTTCCTGCGCATGAAATTGTCCCTCTCGCATCACGACGCTCATTAGGACAAGAAGTTTCTTATGGAGATAAAACTTTAAAAGTAAAAGCACTGGATACTTACGATTTTTCAGACACAGATTTTTGTCTTATGTCTGCAGGAGGGAGCATTTCCAAAGAATACGCCCCTAAAATCGCTGCTACCGGCTGTGTCGTCATCGATAATTCCTCCACGTGGCGCTATGATACCAATGTTCCGTTGATAGTCCCTGAAGTCAATGGCGAAGCTATAAATGCCTTTTCTAAGCGTAATATTATAGCAAATCCTAATTGTTCAACAATTCAACTGGTCTTAGCTTTAAAACCTCTCCATGATGCTGCAATCATTAAACGTGTTGTTGTCTCTACATATCAGTCTGTTTCTGGAGCTGGTAAAGAAGGAATGGACGAACTTTTCGAACAATCACGTGCAGTTTTTGTTGCAGATCCAATTACATCAAAAAAATTCACTAAACGCATTGCCTTTAATGTCATTCCTCATATCGATGTTTTCATGGAAGATGGTTATACAAAAGAAGAATGGAAAATGACCGTGGAAACAAAAAAAATTCTCGATCCGAAAATTAAATTAACAGCCACTGCTGTTCGGGTTCCTGTCTTTATCGGTCATGCCGAAGCTGTCCATGTTGAATTTGAAAAACCACTAAGCGCATCTGAAGCACAAGCGCTCCTACGCGATGCACCCGGCTGTCAGCTTATCGATAAACACGAAGATGGTGGCTATACCACCCCTTATGAATGTACGGGAGAAGATGACACCTTTATTAGCCGTATTCGTGAAGATATCACCGTTGAAAATGGTTTAGCTTTCTGGGTTGTTGCCGATAATTTAAGAAAAGGAGCAGCATTGAATGCCGTTCAAATTGCTGAATTGCTCATTTCTCGTAATTTGATCAAGCCAAAGTCGATAAATTAATCATCTTCCTGTCCGACAGGACAAGGAACCTTATACAAAGCCGGTCTGTTAAAAAGTCCGGCTTTTTTAACAGCTTCCCTCTAACACCATCTTAAAAGGTTATTATTTCAAAGCACTGGCAAATTCCACCCTGAATATTCTTAGCTCTCTCTGCCTTAAAGAATGAAGCTCTTTCCCTGCACCGATCTGAACACAATCGCACTTTTGAAGGAGCTTTCACTAATATCCACCTTAATGCCGCTTTACGAAACAGCAAGAGCAGCAGCATAAGCATTGTTTGCTTCATGCTGCTGATCCTTTTTGTCATTCCGGTTGTAAAATTAACTTTACCCTTATCGAGCAGGATAAGTCACGACACGGTAACGCGTTTCATTGCGTTCAAAGTTTTTGTAATTGACATCATCCGGAAAGGAGGGATTATAAGCATTCACGCGCTTTACAGAAACTCCTTGCGCTTTTGGCGACGGATTTAAAATTGTCCGCTCATCTCTTTTTTTTACCCCGGTGGAATCGATAATCATATCTGTTCTATAGAATTTTTGCATGTTTTTGCGTGTTTTTTGAATCGCCGGAAGAGCTTTAAAATCAGAAACAACCTGTTTCACTTTTTCTTTTGGTGATTTTACCATGGATTTTGATTTTGCTGGCATCTTTTTAAAAGCAATGGTAGGAACATCGTTAACATTGACGTAACGTGCAGATGCCCAACCAACTTTTCCATGATAACCAAGAGAACACCAAGTTTTATTGGATAGGCAGCCATAAATTTGCACTTTTGCTCCCATTGGAACCATTGCGATAACTTTATAAGCTGTCGCAGGGCCTGTGCGTAAAGATACCTGACCTGATGCAACACGAGCAACTGTTCCTGTAATGGTTCCAGCTTCCGCGTGAAAAGCAGTCACAGCCACCCCTGACGCTCCTAAAGCCCATAAAGTCATCATTGTTGATAAAAATTTCTTTCTTAACATTATTTTTCTTCCTCTCTAAAACATATGAAGGACAAAAATTCGCCTTTGCAAAAATTTGCCGCGTTTAAATCCAATGATCAGCAACCTTTTTCCCCAAAAAATCCCACAACATTGCAACAAAACCTCTCTTTATCGCCTACACGAACACGGCCTTTTGATCTTGATTGCGCAGTATGTTCTTCATGAATTTACGGCTAAAACATCATCTGATTGTCCAGTTCTTCAACCAATTGTCCCTTACAGAAGTTTTTAAAGGGGCATTGGTTCCCTCAACAAATGATTGCAATAAAAGAATTAATTATTTGAATTTCAGAGAATTTCTATGAACAAAAGATGATCAGCCCCCAAAACAACTAAAATAGAAGGAAAAATAATACTCTTTTAAAAATAAAAGTGATTGAATATTCTCTAAAGCTTGTATAACTTTAAATCTGCCTAAAAAGATACAGAGTATATTGAAACTTCCCTCAAAAAATTTCTCGAAAAAGAAAGTTAAAAGCATATGACATTAAAAAAAATTTTTCGTAGTCGGATTATAGGATTATTCCTCTCTCTCTTTGCACTTTTTTTGTCTACTGCTTTTTCCATGGCCGCAGACAAAACAAAGATCAAACTTGGTATTATGGAAGGGCGGGATGCGATTATTTGGAAAACTGCTGCGGAACAGGCTAAAAAAGCCGGTTTAGATATTGAACTCGTTTATTTTTCTGATTACGCTTTGCCTAATGATGCTGTTAACGCAGGAGAGATCGATGCGAATGCTTTTCAGCACGCCCCTTATCTTAATGAACAAATGAAACAACGTGGCTATAAACTTTCAATTGTCGGCTATACATTTATTGCTCCAATCGGTGTTTATTCACACAAAATAAAAGACTTAAAAGATCTTCGTGATGGTGCTCATGTTGGTATTCCGAACGACCCATCTAATGGTGGAAGAGCCTTACTTCTTCTTAATTCTTTAGGTCTCATTAAGTTAAAAGATCCTCATAATATTCTTGCATCTCCACTTGATATTATTGAAAATCCTAAAAATCTGCAAATTCGTGAGCTCGATGCCGGTATGTTAGGGCGAGCTATTGACGATTTTGATCTTGCAATTATAAACACAAACTGGGCTATTGTTTCTGGATTAAGTTTTGAAAAAGATGTGGTTGCATGGGAGAGCGCCAAAAATAATCCTTATGATAATATCATCGTTGTACGCACGAGCGAAAAAGATGAACCATGGGTTAAAAAATTAGTTGCCGCTTACAACAACGATCTTATCCGTACAAAAATCAAAGAGATTTTTGGCAAAACCGCCCAAACATCTTGGTAATTGTGCCAAATATCTGAGTAATTGTGCCAAGTATCTGAGTAATTGTGCCAAATGTCCGAGTAATTGTGAATGGAAAAACCTACTCTTATCTCCTTAAAAAACATCAGCCGTTGTTTTAACAAAACGGCTGGTGTTCCGGTAATTAATAATCTCTCTTTAAATATCCATGCTGGTGAAATCCTTGGCATTATTGGGCGCAGTGGAGCAGGAAAATCAACACTTATCCGCTGTTTAAATGGGTTAGAGAAGATTGATGCAGGGGCCATTTTTTTTGAAGGTGTTGATATTTCCAATCTATCAGAGATAGAATGGGCGCCTTACCGTCAACGAATTGGGATGATTTTTCAACATTTCAATCTTCTCTCATCGCAAAATATTCTTGATAACATTGCATTGCCGCTTAAATTAAGTGGTGTAAATAAAAAACAACGCCACAAACGTGCCCTTGAACTGATTGAATTGGTTGGGTTATTTGGGAAAGAATATTGCTATCCGGCACAATTATCTGGGGGGCAAAAACAACGCGTTGGCATTGCTCGTGCTCTTGCTGCTAATCCTAAAATATTGTTATCAGATGAAGCCACCTCTGCTCTTGACCCTGAAACAACACAATCTATTCTAGAGCTCCTTGCTGATATTAATAAACACCTCAATCTCACGATTGTGCTCATCACACATGAAATGGAAGTTGTGCGCACCATAGCGCATCGCGTTGTTGTTCTTAATCAGGGGAACATTGTAGAAGAAGGACGTGTGAAAGACATCTTTACATCACCGCAAGACGATACAACCATAGCCATGCTCAAGCTTGTAACCCCGCAACTTCCTGAAAAATTTGCGAAAAATCTCAAACCAATCGGACGAGAAGCTGTCATTGAAATTAATATTGCCGGTGAAATTGCCCAGCAGCCTTTTCTTCATCTTCTAGAAAATGAGAGTGGTTTAAAAGCACGTATTTTGCATGGTGGCATTGATACAGTTCAAGATGAAACCATCGGGCGACTCTTCTTGGCTCTTCCTGGAGAAGATAAAGAAGCTTTAGAAAAAGCTGTTCAATGGTTAACGAAAAAAGGACGATATTGTGAGGTCTTAGGCTATGTTTAATGTTCTGTCTCATGAACTTCCCCAAGCTGTTATTGATACAATATTGATGACACTTAGTGCTTCTGTTATGGCATTTATTATAGGGCTTCCCCTTGGTCTTCTTCTTCACACAACAGCACGCGGAGGGATTTTTTCCTCATCTCTCATCAATCGCCCTTTAAGCATGATCATTGACAGTATTCGTGCCATTCCCTTTATTATTCTTGCATTTTATCTTCTGCCCATAACGCGTATCGTTGTAGGAAGAGGGATAGGAATGCCTGCTGTAATTTTTATACTGACCATTTCAGCTATCCCTTTTTATGCTCGCATGGCGGAACTCTCTTTTAAAACCGTTGAAAACGGTCTCATTGAAGCGATCCGCTCGATGGGTGCAAGTCGTCTTCAAATTATCAGACATGTTCTTATTCCTGAAGCTCTCCCTAGCCTGATTACAGGTTTTACAGTCATGGTCATTTCTCTTATAGGAGCCACCTCACTTGCTGGATATCTTGGTGGAGGCGGTTTAGGGGATATGGCAATCCGCTATGGCTACCAACGCTACAATACCTTCATCATGACCATCGTCATCATCCTTTTGATCGTGCTCAATATTACAACCCAATGGACTTCTGATAAAATCGTACAAAAACTTGATAAAACGAAACATTAAAAGACTTAAAATTTCACATACCAATACCATCATCCTCTTTGCCACTTTCCAAGTGTACCAACCCTTGCCTATCGAAAACGCTCATAAGAGATTAGGAACTTTTTCCTTAAATAGTTTTTATCTCTCCCCATCCGTTTGTAACATGAAAGAAAATAGTTTTAATGGCTTTAATATAAAAGGGGATAAAATAAGAGATCTCATAGTATGTGAGACTCTCTTTAAATTAAGACATTGACCACAACCTCTCCAAACCGTAGATAACACATTGAATTTATAATGATAATATGGTGTTATTCATATTGAACGAGAACTCTGAATACCGTAAGATCCTCTCATTCCCAATTTGTTCCATATAGAATCAACCAAAACCTCTCTCTTGCACGTTACAAGCGGGAAGAGCCGTGTGAGTAAAAACATACAAGAAAGGAAGGCATGCCTCTTATGAATTATCTCCAGCGCCAAGACCTGTCTTAACATTGGCGGCTAGCATATAATATGATAATAGTATCGGTTTTCTTCTTCACAAGCATAAAAATATGAGGGTGCTCAATGGCTTTATCGTTATACTATTCACAGGCGCCATTGCGAAATGGGTGTGACGAGCGTTGAGAGACATTGCTTTAAAATAAGCCTGTGAATTGGCAACGTAAGTATATTCCATTTGAAGCGTTCTGTTTTACGTGATGGGTATGATCCCATAAAGAACGCTATAAATAAAAGCGCGAAGCAATGCACTATCTTCATTAGAAAACTCCTCTTCAAAACGATCTAGGAAAGATAGTAACCTGCTATGGCTATCAACGCTATGATAGCTCGATCATATCTATTATCCTATAGATTATTCTCAATATCATCATTGAAGAAACTTCTAATAGAGTTGTATAAAAATTTTGTAAAATAAAGCACTCAAATAATCTAGATATTGGAAGGTTTTTCTTCCACAACAGCAACGATAAGCCATTGAGCGGTAAGAGCTGGTTTTTTTAATTTTTCAATTTCCACCGTAACCCCATAATGGAAAACCACTCGACCAGAAGGGCGAATTTCTGCGTCGTCTAACACAAAACGCGCACGTATCCGTACCCCTGTTTTCACAGGACTCATGAAGCGTACTTTATCGAAACCATAATTAATCCCCATTGTGGTCCCTTCCAACTCAGGAAGAGTCTCATAAGCGAGCGTAGACAAAAGCGATAATGTTAAAAAACCATGAGCAATCGTGCCACCAAACGGTGTTTGCTTAGCCTTTTCCTCATCAACGTGTATCCATTGATGATCATCTGTAGCGCATGCAAACTGATTAATCATATCCTGTGTAACAAGACGCCACTCCGATAATCCTACTTCCTTCCCAATAAAACTGGTGATATCTTGTACTGCTATTTTTTGCTGCATAACGCTATTCCTATTTTATTCGATAAAAGCCCCCCTCTTGCTTTTATAAAATCCATTGATTAGAGCATCAAGAATAAAAGATTAATTGTCTTAAAAACAAATGCACCTTATGAATGAGAAAAGTTCTTTAGCAGAATAGTTTTCAAATAGGAAAAAAGAATGGCAAGCAATGTGAACCTAACAGGTTTAGCGCATGATTTGAAACAACGTGCAGAAAACCATCCCCCCATCCGTATTGGACTGATTGGTTGCGGTGAAATGGGGACAGATTTATTATCAAGTATTGCGCATATGGATGGTATAACAGTCGCTGCTGTAGCCACGAGGACACCATCACGTATTTTTGATGCCGCTACACTAGCCTATGGCGAAGATGGACATGTCTGTGAAATTGAAAATGCTCATGCTCTCACGCAAAGCATTGAAAATGGTTTGATTGCAGCGACAGATGATATTGACCTTGTTTTGCGCCATGAACAAATTGATATTATCATTGATGCAACAGGCTATCCCGAAGCAGGAGCAGAAATTGGTATCAAAGCGCTTGAGAATAACAAACATCTTGTCATGATGAATGTTGAAGCAGATGTTACAATTGGCGCTTATCTCAAACATGAAGCAGAAAAACGAGGGCTCATTTATACACTTGGTGCCGGCGATGAACCAACTTCTTGTATGGAACTCATAGAATTTGTTTCAGCTCTTGGACATAAGATTGTTGCAGCAGGTAAAGGAAAAAATAATCCTCTGCGCTTTGATGCTACACCTGATGCTTACGAAGAAGAAGCATTCCAGCGTAATATGAATGTACGCATGTTGGTTGAATTTATTGATGGTTCCAAAACGATGGTTGAAATGGCAGCCATTGCCAATGCCACCGGCCTTCTCCCCGATTGCCCAGGAATGCATGGACCACGAGCAGCGCTACAAGATTTAAATAAAGTGCTTATTCCAAAGCAAGATGGAGGCATTTTACAGCGATATGGTGTTGTAGATTATTCAATAGGTCAAGGTGTTTCACCAGGTGTTTTTGTGATTGCAGAAATAGCACACCCACGTTTACGCGAGCGTATGGAAGATTTAAAAATTGGTCAGGGGCCTTACTTCACCTTTCATCGCCCCTATCATTTAACAGCAATGGAAGTTCCCCTTACCTGCGCACGTATTATGCTTTATGGAAAAAAAGATATGGTCCCTCTTAGCCATCCCGTAGTAGAAGTCTGTGCTGTTGCTAAAAAAGATTTACATCCAGGTGATCAGCTAGACTTTATCGGTCTTTATACTTATCGTGCTTGGATAATGAACATCGCAGAAGCACGCGCTCACCACGCCATTCCTTGTGGTCTTTTGGAAAAAGCAACAGTAACAGCTGCAATTAAAAAAAACGAACTCATTACAGTACATAATACAGCCATTCGTGAAGATCAATGGATTGCACGTCTTCGTGCTAAACAAGACCTTTTACTTCATTACCCTTCTTCCACTAAGCTATAAATGCTCCTGAATTACCTTACTTAACAGTATCCTTCCCTTAAGCAACAGAATAACCCAGAATACACCTCTATCGCAAATACAGGTTTATATTTTAATAAAAGCATTTTCCAACGATGCACATCACCACTTCCCTCTCACAATATGTCCTGTAAATGCGACAATATAAACCACCCCATGAGATGGCATAAGATTCATTGTGTATCACTATCTTTACTCTATGAAGATACAAACCAGCATCATCATTTATTTGCCAATATTACAACAGCCCTTGAACCTTAGAGATAATTCATGAGAAGAATTCTTACTCTTTTTTTCTTTAATAATTTTGTCCATACACGAACACAACTTGTTATACATAAAAAATATTTTTTATGGATTTAACATCAACAAATTTGAAATGATAAATAATAATTTCTCATTTTTCTTATTGCGTGAGAGCCATGAATACAGGGATACTTTTTTATTTTATCCCCTTATGAAAGATAAAAAAATTTAAAAAGGATAAAATATACCTTTGATGAATAATCTTCATATGAGAAAAGGTAGACAATATTAAAAGACTGATAAAGATAGTAAGTATACTATCCTTATTACTAGAAAATAACCATAAACTGTAAAAAAATTAGGTTACACTAATTTGTAAAAAAAACATAAATGTAGGATCTTGAACTTTAATAATGTTAATAAAAGCTACATTTAATATTAAGAGTAGTGATTTTATTATCTAGTATAGTATAAATAATAAAATATTTATTTTTTTAAATAATGAAGTGAACAAAAAATCCTCGACTCTGTCGATGAGCTTTCTACTAAAGTGTAATGAATATTCCAAAAAGAGATACAACAGCACCTAATACATCCCCAATACATAAAGAAGCAAGAAGTGATAAAATACCTATCCCCCCCCAAAAGGCTGAACCTGAAAAGGCAGCAGCTTTTTCAGGTTTCCCTAAAGCAACTTCATTTTGTCCTTCAATGTTATGGATAACAACCCTATCTACCGCTTTAACAACCGCACTTTTTTCTAATGTAGAAACAATTCCTCCCTCTTGAAATTGATTTTTTACAAAACTTGCATTTCCCTCTATAGTTTGTACAAAAAAAAGAATAAATAGTGTAAAAGTAAATGAACATACACGATTTTTAAATATTTTAAACATAGCTTTCTTTGCTCCTCTTTTTCTTCACTGAAAAAATGAAAGAATATTCACATATATAAAAACCAAAACTTATATTTAATCTATTTAATCATTTATATAATTACACATAAATAAAATATTATATGTAATTTTGTTATTAACAAATAACACATTATGTATTACATGTAAAGATAAAAAACAATAAATGATAAAAATAATAAGAATTTGTTAAATTTATTATTATAAGAAATATTACGAAACAAATTCATTTAAAAAATTATATAATAGAGCTTTTATAAATAATTTAAAATGTAATTAATTTTAAAGAATTATAACATTAAAAACTTTCAATATAATGATAGTGCTTGTCTATTATTTCAATAAAAATAAATAGCACTTAATGGATTTTTATTATATCACTCGTCAGTAATATTAAAAAATAAAATTGGTAGAGAATAAAAAAAATTGATCTAAAACAAATATATCATAATAAATAAATCTTTAAATAGTATACTATTTTTCTATAAAATAGGTATAAATTGTAACAAAATATTGACTTTCAAACCTAACAAAACAAACGCATAAAATAAGTAAATCTATCAGATTGACAAAAACATTATAAGCAATAATTGATCTCCAACAAACTACCTAAAATTAAATAAAAAGAGAGTCATGAAAAATAAGTTGATCCCACAAAATACTGAAAAACAACTTTCTTTATTAATTTTTATAAAAGTTATTCCATATTTTTCGTCAATATTGTAGAGCGTAGCCTTATTTATATTTTGAGTAATTATATTTACTCTGTATTAGTAAAAAATAATTCTCTTTGAAATAAATTTTTGTAATATTCACATAACTGTCTGCAATTTGTGCAAAATGAATAATAATAAAGAATTGATCAAATGCTTGAAGGAAAAGTGATAGAGAAAATTACTAAAAAATTACATTTTTGAAATACTAACTTAAGTAGCGCATTGAAAAAATAACGCCATAAAACTGATATTGAATAATAAATTTATTGTTTTGCCTGTTGAATGAGAAAGCTAACGATTATAAAACTCTCTTATATTTTAACTCTGTTTATATTGAATCAATCAAATTTCTTCACTTGCAAATCACAAACGAGATCGATGTGTGTATAAATACACTTGAAGAAAGGAAAATATTACTTATGAGGTATCTTAACTATCAAGCGCTGTTAACATAGTATTGAAAACTGGCAAAGTGAATGATGGTGCCCCTTTTTACTTTTAAAGTGTAAAGATGGTGGAACACAATAGATTTTATATTATAAGGTTTTACCCTTATACCATTCACAAGCTGCGTCGTGAAATAGGCTTTGGTGTACTAAATGTTTCTTTAAAACAAGCGTGTCGATGTGCAACACAATGGCGTTCTGTTTATCATGTATCCAACGGTGTTTCTTTTTGAATCATCTTATAAACTGCTCTCTGAGAGAGCAAATTCTATCTTAGTGAATTCTTCCCTTTATATTCATTTTTTCTCATGAACACTAAAGTCTGTTAATACACTATCCAAAATAAAATCAATCAATTTCTATTCTTTTGTAATATAGATACGTACACTTAACTTAAGAATTTAGGAATGCTGATTGAAACCAAAATCTGTTCTATCGTAGTACTCATAACAACAAAAATACTTTGACTATTCTTGCTCCATAGCAGAAAGAAGCATATGCAGCTTTATCAAAACTTTCACTTTAATAGACAATAGAAAAATCAGTTTTCATTACATGATGTGAAGTATTTAATATGCCCGAAGATTTACTTGTCAAAAACAAGAATACATATCAAAAAATCTTACAAGAGATATCTATCTTGAGAAGAGTCACCTCATATTACATCAACAATTGAATTGGCTTTTTTCAATAAAAGCTTCACTGTTTTTAACAAAGCTCTCATTTTTATAACATCCCTCTGTAATGTAAAAATATGATATTTGCATTTCTTTTATATATAGACTAAAAAATAACTCTAAAGCCTTTGATCACTTTATCTCTGTTGACTTCTCTTTTGGGCATTAATTTATGGTATCTAACCCACCTTTTCTCGCTCTTTTACCTTTAGGTGCACATGAATATCACGGAGAGCACCTTCCCTTTGAAACCGACTGGATTATAGCTGAAGCATTTGCAAAAGCTCTCACTTTACAAACAAAAGAGCAATTCCCTATCGCACTTTTACCAGTTGAAAAGATTGGCTATTCCATAGAACATATGGATGTTACAGGTACACAAACCCTTACCTTTTCTGATGCGATTAAGCGATGGATAAAGATTGGTGAAAACTGTTATCACAAAGGGATCAACCGTCTTCTTCTTCTCAATGCTCACGGAGGCAATTCACCTTTAATGAGCATTGTTATCACCGAATTACGAAAGCGTCTTTCCATGCTCGCTGTAGCAACAAGCTGGAGCCGTTTTGGTTTACCACAAGGTCTCATGGAGCCATCTCAACAACATCTTGATATCCATGGAGGTTTTATCGAAACCTCTCTCATGCTTTATTTAGCACCGAAAAAAGTTCATATGGAGAAGGCAAAAAATTTTCATAATAAGCAAGCAGATATGATTGCCAATTATCGATATTTACGCGCTTATGGTCCTCATGCCTTTGGTTGGACAATGCATGATCTAAACACGCAAGGTGCGGCAGGAGACGCAAGCAAAGCAACACCACAAGCCGGTGAAGCAATCTTTTCTCATGTTCTGTCTCAGCTTCGTGATTTACTTGATGATATCCATCGATTTAACATAAACACATGGCAATAAAGAACAATAAAAGGTCCCTCCATGGAAAAAATACAGCCCAACAAACTTCCTGTTACGGTTCTCACAGGCTATCTTGGCGCAGGAAAAACCACACTTCTCAACCGCATTCTTAGTGAAAATCATGGCAAACGTTATGCCGTCATTGTCAATGAATTTGGTGAAATTGGTATTGATAATGACCTGATCATTGAATCAGACGAAGAAATTTATGAAATGAATAATGGTTGTGTTTGCTGTACCGTACGTGGTGATCTCATTCGCATTTTGGAAAGTCTCATACAACGTTCTCATCGATTTGATGCGATTATTATCGAAACAACAGGGCTTGCTGATCCCGTCCCTGTAGCACAAACCTTTTTCATGGATGATACGGTCCATGAAAAAACAGCTCTCGACAGTGTCATAGCGGTCGTTGATGCAAAGCATTTGCCCTCTCAACTAAAAACAAATCGTGAAGCTGAAGATCAAATTGCTTTCGCAGATATTGTTCTTTTAAATAAGATTGATCTTGTTACTCAACAAGAACGCAGCCATGCTGAATCTCTCATTCTAGCTATTAATCCTCGCGCTATACTCTATACAACACAGCGCGCCGATATTCCTCTTGAGACACTCCTTAATCGTGGTTCTTTTGATCTCCAACGGACTCTCGATCATGAGCCTCATTTTCTCGATCACCAACATAAAGACCAACACGCCGACCATGTATGTGGTCCCGATTGCGATCATGACCATCATAACGTATCCACCCTTCATGATATTACCATCACTTCTGTAAGTTTAAAAACAGGCGCTTTGCAACCAGAAAAGTTTTTTTCTTGGATTCAACAGGTTACGCAGCAACAGGGGCCTAATATCTTGCGTCTTAAAGGCATTATCGCCTTTCAAGGAGACGATGATCGTTACGTCATTCAAGGGATACATATGCTTCTTGAGGGACAACATCAACGCCCATGGCGTGAAGATGAAAAACGAGAAAGCCGTCTTGTTTTTATCGGACGCTCTCTTGATGCCAAACAGTTAAAAACTGGTTTTGAAAATTGTGCATGAGTAAGTAATAATGCCAAACATTACCCATTATTATCTCAAAAGTTACTGCCTTTCCTGCGGTTTTATAGGCAATAAACCAGCCTTTGTTTCCGTAGAAGGTTTCATTGTTTTTTTAACCCCAACCCCACAAATCGTTGAGGTTCACCAAGGAATAATTTCAAGCCATTTTTCCCATGACAATACCGCAATCATCACAGGGGGAGAAGATGGAAAAGTCTGTCAAACAACCGCAGCGGATCACACAGAAGTGTTAAGCCAAAAAGAACGCAAATGGATAAACAACGTTGCTTTTGGACCACAAAAAGCTTTTGCCTTTTCCTCCTCTCGTCTCGCATTTGCACAGGTTGGAAAAGAACAGCAAGAGCTCACGCATGAACGCAGTGTAGAAGGCCTAGCTTTTGCCCCAAAAGGTTTACGACTTGCCGTTGCCCATTACAATGGTGTTACTCTTCATTGGTTATCAACGCAAATATCTCCTACCACATTGGTATGGAAAGGAGCTCATTGTGGTGTCACCTTTTCACCAGACAACCGCTATGTCATTTCCACGATGCAAGAAAATGCCTTGCATGGCTGGCGTCTGACTGATAATCAGCACCTCCGCATGAGTGGCTACCCAAGCAAAGTCAAAAGCTGGTCTTGGAGCGCCAAAGGAAAATGGCTAGCAACCTCAGGTGCCTCTGCTGCAATTATTTGGCCCTTTCATACAAAAGACGGCCCCATGGGAAAAACACCTCTAGAACTAGGCACACAAGCAAATGCGCTTGTGAGCACCGTTTCATGCCACCCAAACAAAGAAATTGTAGCAATAGGCTTCAATGATGGAATGATTTTAGCCGCATATTTTCATGATGGAAAAGAAGTCCTTCTAAAAGGTTATGGGAAAAGCGCTATCTCAGCACTCAACTGGGATCAAGCAGGGCACAACCTCGCCTTTGGAAGCGAAAATGGTGAATGTGGTATAATCAATATCACTGATTAAATTACACCAACAAGCGCAATCATCGCTGATAAAAAATGCCCACACAATCCTCCAGAAATCTTATCCCCTTGCATCTCTAGAGCTCTCAGAAATCCTATCTCCCTAATCTCTCCCCCCAAAAGTCTCCTAAAATCTTCGTAATCATTAAATCTTCCCTCTTCCTTTCCTGCACCCTTTCGACAAGAAAATACCTTAAACATGTTTTTGACATTTTAACATTGCTACCCCCATACAAGAATAAAAACATCACCCCTAAGACCGCCCCCTATCTCCCTATAAACATCTATATAGGCTACATACTTCCATAACAGCATTTTTCTTAAAAATTTGGCAAAAAATAGCTGATCTCATCATTAAAACAACGATTTATTCCTACGATCAGAAGAAGGGAATTCAACACTATTTTCCTAAATAAAAAGTTTTTTGAGTTCCCCCTCTAAAGAACAAAGTTTCCTACGAGCAGCCTTCTACACTTTAGTTTCTTGCCTAGAAAATTCTATCTAATAATCATTTCATGGAGCTTCTATTACCGCCCTCTGTTCCGGTATCACCTTCATCTCCAGATTCTGTTCCTTCTGCTTCTTCCCCTGTTGAACCAAAGCCTTCTGAGTCCTCTGATGCTTTGGAACCTTCGTCTAATCTCTCTATACCGCTTGATGTTCCGCCTGAGCTAGGTATTAGAGCTGTTGTTCCACAGGTTCCAACTTATCTTCTTTTGCCAAATGCCTTATTTCATGCTGGTTTAGTGGATATGATCACGCAAAATAAGACGTTGGAGATAATGCGGAATGCTTTTCATTCTTCTTGGAAAGAGAATGAAAAGACAGCCTTTTTTCTGCGTGCTTATGGGGGGAGCCATCATTATGCTTCCAATTTATCTGCTTTTGAATATGGCTATGGCGCAGAGCTCGATTATAATGCACTTGAAGCAGGTGTTTTATTGAACGAGATTGAGAGTTTATATACTCGTATATTCTTTGGTGCTTTGGGAAACTATGGAAATCTTTCTCTACACCCTCAGGATGTTGAACAAAGCAAAAAAAGCGCATTTAATAAATGGTCTGTTGCTGCCTATGGAAGTTTGCAGCATGATAGGGGTTTTTATATAGATGGGGTGGTATCGTATGGTCTTTTTAAGGGTGATGTTTTGACCCTTTCACGGGGCAAGGTTGTGGCGTTAAAGGGTAAACAGTTTAGCGGTTCTTTAACGAGCGGTAGAACGTTTGCAACAGGGTATAAAGGTGTTGTTTTTGATCCGCAGATTCAGGTTGTTTATCAGCATCTTCAGTTTAATCAGGCGTTTGATGTTGATAATCTTGATGTTGATTTAGGAAAATTTCATCAATGATTCAGAATACTCATTCATCATTTTACATATTGAATAAAAAACTGAATATTATAAATTTCTTTCATTTCAAACCTGTTTATATTTAATCAATTAACCCGTTGTCCATCACAAACGAAGCTGGCATGTAAAGAAGGACTTTTGAAAAAAGGTGAATTGCTTCTTATGAACATTCTAGGGTGCTAAAATCTGCGCAAATATTGAATGCTGAAAAAAGAATGATGATATCCGCGCATGACCGCAATAAAAATAATATCCTATATCTTATCGAAATTTTTCTGCCACCTATCATTTACAAAACAACAACAGTAACAATACGATAAAGCATACTTTACTTTTATTATAATTTGACCTCAAACTCCCTCTGTTTGTTCTAAAAACAAGTATTTATCCAAAATTCTTAAGTAAATATCCTAAAAAAGGGAACAAATAGCGTATAAATGATATAAACGTGAATAAAGTTCTAAAACAAAATTCAAAACAATGCATAAAACTCATCAAGACTAAACTTATGATCTATAAAAATTAATAAAGAAATGGACAAAAACAATCATCAATATCGTCTCTTTTGAAAGCTTATGCCACAAGCATTTAGCGTTTAATCTTCTCACATTCACAATGAAATCTGTTCTCATATCTTAACATCAAAAATTTTAGAAAAACTCCTCATCGCATAAAAGAAAGCATCTATTGTAATCTTTTATATCAAAAAAATAACCATATTGATGAAGCAAAATAAATTTCAATACATTAAAAGGCAGAAAATCTTCTGCCTTTTAACTAAAAATACATATTGCACCTTTTCAAAAAAGATGGCGCAATCCAGCAGAGAAACTCGTTCCAGAAAAACCAATTTTCTTAAATCTATGCTGATAAGTGACATCTCCACGAAGAGAAAGTTTTGTTGAGAGACGGGCATTAAACCCAACCCCTGCTTCCAAAGAAGAACCAAAGGAACCTAACTGAAAATCGTTTTTAAAAGAAACGAATTGCTTATCTTCAAAACTATGCAAATAAGAAAGCTTACTATAAAAAGAAACTTCACGTCCCTCTTCCACAACACCTAACGTCTTGCTTAAACGCCCACCAACACGCCCCACCCATTGATCAAATTTTCCTAAATCAACATCAAGATTATCAACATCAAACGCCTGATTAAACTGAAGATGCTGATAAACAACCTGAA
>NZ_JBHIQS010000019.1:0-27170 GCF_042196685.1 Bartonella sp. AC329YNZD
GTGTGCGCTCTGAACTTTCTCGTTGGGTGCGCGGCAAATAGGTCTGTTTCTTGTGGTGGCTGGTTGCCCATTTATTTGGATAATCAGGATGTTGAGGTCATCAGTTCCAACCTTGCAAGAGATATTTTGAAGCATAACAAGCAGGGAGACCATTTATGTGGTTGGAAAGATGGTCAAGAAACGAAGCAGCAAAGATAAAGATCTTACAGAAACAGAACAACAGCTTCTTCATGAGATGATAGAGACGTATCAAGGCTTAAAGATGATGTCACGCTTTATGAAGTGGATTGCCTTCATTGTCTTTATGTTTGTTATTGATTTTGCCCGCCTTATGGATGCACTCGATAATATCTTATCACACCTCAAAAAATGGATAACAAAAAGTTAGAATTAGAGACTCTTTGGACATCAGGATTTACTAAAAAACCACCCCGAAAAGAACTCTTGATTCGTAATAATTAGAGAGGCATGTTAAAAATTCTATTCCCCTGCTTTCATTTATACCTCCCTCATAGTGAAAAAGATTTATAAATACAGTAAGTTATTTTTACATAAAACTTATATATTATTCTGTTATTGAATGTTTTATATTAAATAAATCGTGATAATTAATCACGGTTTATTTATTTTTTTTAATCTTAATGACATTGATAAGTTTATCCTTTTATATCATCAAGATATTGTTTTGTGGATGCCAGTATATGGTGCATTAAATTCAGCTAATCAGTTGCTTTTTAAATTTACTTAAATTTTTTCCTCTTCAAAATGCGCATTTTAGCTAAGTTTGTGGTTGATATTTTTTTATGATGAAAACGCGAATGCATTAATTGAGATATCCATAAACTTTGTATATCAACTCAAAAAATACAAGGTCACACAATCTTACGACTATTTGTGGGTTTTATGTTGATGAACTGAATAAGTATAGCGATGCGTCTTACAAATATTTGCAAAAATGCTTTTATTGGAATCTTTTAATCTCTTTGTGGTTTACAATTCATTTTATCATTTTATCTTAAGCAAAGAGAATGTGAATTCATTTCTATTTCTCTATTTTATCTGAGAAGGGTGGAGTTATACGAATGTCAAAAAAAGTCATGATCGTGGAAGATAATGAGCTTAATATGAAGTTATTTCGCGATCTTGTAGAAGCGAGTGGTTATGAAACCGTTGAAACGCGTAATGGTCTTATGGCATTAGATTTGGCGCGTTCATCAATGCCATCTCTTATCCTTGTGGATATCCAGTTGCCAGAGGTCTCTGGAATAGATGTTATTAAACAATTAAAAGAAGATGAAAAACTTCGATCAATCCCCGTTGTTGCTGTAACAGCTTTTGCTATGAAAGGCGATGAGGAGCGAATTCGTGCCAGTGGATGTGAAGAATATATGTCAAAGCCTATTTCTGTCCCTCATTTTATCACAATGGTAAAGCATTTCTTGGACTAAAGCTTGTTAAGTGGTGATAGAAAAAGCATTGAAAAGCTTATAAGATTGCTAAAGTTGTCGCGTAAATATTTTTGTGCTTCAGCACGTGGATATATTACAAGTTAGTAAAACAGATTTTAAAAATTGAAACTGAAGTTTTGAATTTTTTCGGTTTATTTTTCTTGCCTTTTATCTTAAGAGAAGAAGTTGTTTTGCATTCTTGTTTTTTCTAATCGGTATAGATTTGTTCCTACATTCATCTAAAAGTTTGTTTTAGTAGGGGAAAAAGCCCCGTTTTTGTCCGAGGCTTTATGCATTGCAAAAATTGAAATTAACGCTTTGAGAATTGGAAAGAACGACGTGCTTTTGCTTTACCGTACTTTTTACGTTCAACAACACGGCTATCACGGGTAAGAAACCCACCTTTTTTCAAGATTGAGCGAAGTTCTGGTTCGTAATAGGTTAAAGCTTTGGAAATGCCATGGCGCACTGCACCGGCTTGTCCGGAAAGACCACCGCCTGCAACGGTTGCAATAATATCAAATTGGGTATCCCTATTTGTTGCAACAATTGGTTGACGAAGAATCATTCTAAGAACAGGACGAGCAAAATATTTGTCAAATTCCTTATTGTTGATCGTGATTTTTCCAGAACCTGGTTTAATCCATACACGTGCAACAGCGTCTTTACGCTTTCCTGTTGCGTAAGCACGTCCTTGTGAATCAAGCTTTTGCACGTGAACAGGAACAACATTTTCATGTGTTTCTGTAATACTTGTTACTATGCTAAGCTCAGAAAGAGAATTAATTTCAGCCATAATCAAGCAATCCTTTTGTTTTTGCGGTTTAAAGCACCAACGTCAAGAGATTCAGGCTGTTGTGCTTCATGTGGATGTTGGTTTCCAGCATAAACACGCAGATTCTTCAATTGACGGCGACCAAGAGGCCCACGAGGAATCATACGTTCTACCGCTTTTTCAATAACGCGTTCGGGAAAACGCCCCTCAAGAAGTTGACGTGCTGTACGTTGTTTTATTCCACCAATATAGCCGGTATGCCAATAATATTTTTTATCTGTATATTTTTTGCCAGTGAGAGCTATTTTATCTGCATTAATGACAATAACGTTGTCACCATCATCAACATGTGGAGTAAATGTAGCTTTATGTTTGCCACGTAAGCGGTTCGCAACAAATGTGGCAAGACGACCTAAAACAAGGTTTTCTGCGTCAATAATAACCCATTTTTTCACCACTTCAGTTGGCTTTTGTGAAAAAGTTGCCATAGAAGTATCCTTTATTAGAACCCTTTTAATATAAGGGAATTTTTACTGTTTTGCGTTGAAAATTGTTACCATAGCGAAATATTTAACGCATACTATTTGCTCTGATATAATGTCTTTTGATTGACGTCAAGAGAAAATAAAAACTTTATAAAACAGCATGTTATGAGAGCGGTATTATAATACCGCATTAAAGAAGTTTGTGGATCATTTAAATTTAAAATGAATGTTGCAAAAGACTATTTTATCTTTAACGCATGATTGTATTTTATCGTTCTTCATTATAAAATAAGTAATAATGCAGTGGTCTCGTTATTTTCTCAATGTTGAATCTTCTGCTTGTGGTCAAGCTTGGTTAGATGCCCTTGATGTTCAAGGGATAAATAATGCGCGCGCTATTTCTCAAAAATTTGGTTTTCCAGATCAGCTAGCTCGAGTACTTTCAGCAAGAGATGTGGATGAAGCTGAGGCTGTTGCTTTTATTAATCCAACATTACGTACGCTTATGCCTGATCCAGAAAGTTTTAGGGATATGCAATGCGCTGCAGAGCGTATTGTTAAGGCTCTTCTCAATCAAGAACAGGTTGCTGTGTTTGGTGATTATGATGTTGATGGTGCTTGTTCATCGGCACTCATAGCGCGTTTTTTTCGTTATTTTGGTATTGAAGTCAAAATTTATATTCCTGATCGCATTGTTGAAGGCTATGGTCCGAATGAACAAGCAATGAGGATGCTTGTGCAAGAAGGCGCTCGGTTAATTATCACTGTTGATTGTGGCGCAAACAGTCCAGATGCCGTAAAAGCAGCTAGGCTTGCTGGGGCTGATGTTGTGATTTTAGATCATCATCAAATGTCAGAGATTCATCAAGAAGCTATTGCTCTTGTTAATCCTAATCGTCCTGATGATTTTTCTGAACAGGGTCATTTATGTGCAGCGGGTGTTGTCTTTGTTACATTAGCTTGGGTTCATCATTTACTGCGGAAAAAACAATTCAAAGGGAAACTGCCTGATCTTCTCAGTATGCTTGATCTTGTTGCATTGGCAACCATATGTGATGTTGTTCCATTACAGGGGGTTAACCGTGCTTTTGTGATAAAAGGGCTGCAAGTTGCTCGTTCTATGCATAATCTAGGAATAACAGCTTTAACAAAGGTTGCACGAATAGGGGAGCCGCTTAATAGTTTTCATTTAGGTTTTTTATTAGGTCCTAGAATTAATGCAGGAGGGCGCATTGGTGATCAAGCTTTGGGAGCACGTTTGCTTAGTTGTGAGAATAAAGATGAAGCGGACAGAATAGCAGAACAATTAGATCGGCTTAATCAAGAACGCCAAGAAATGGAGAACATTCAATTAGCACAAGCGGAATCTTATATTACTTCTCTTTATCAAGATCAAGAAATACCATTGTCGCTTGTAATTTCTCATAAAGAATGGCATCCGGGAATTATTGGTATTCTTGCTTCCCGTCTCAAAGAGCGTTTTTTTTGTCCTGTTTTTGCTATTGCTTTGAAAGAAGATGGAAATGGCATAGGGTCGGGACGCTCAATTAATGGTATAGATTTAGGAGCACTCGTTCGTGAAGCTGTTACATTAAATTTATTAGAAAAAGGAGGGGGACACAGTATGGCAGCAGGAATTACAATTCAATCAACAAAAATTGAAATTTTTCGAAAATGGCTAGAAGAAAAAGTTTCTTTAATGGTTTCACAGTTGCGTGCAAAAAAATCTCTTAGTATAGATGGTTCTCTTTCTGCTTCCGGTGTTAATGAAGCGCTGTTTGAATTGCTTGAAAAAGCAGGGCCATTTGGGGCAGGGAATGCAACACCTGTTTTTGTTCTTCCCTCTCATCGACTGGTGAATCTATCTGAAGTTGGTAAAGGACATCTTCGCCTCATTGTATCTAATGTTGAAGGAAAAAAACTACAAGGAATAGCTTTTCGTGCTGTAGGGACATCACTTGGTGATTTTCTTTTTGAAAATATTGGTGAAATGATTCATTTAGCTGGTCATCTTAGTTTGAATTATTGGAATGGAACGATCAATCCGCAACTGCGCGTGATTGACGCAGCCGCAGTGGTTTGAAAGGGATATTTTTTATATTAGATGTCTAGATTAGAAGCAAAAGTAGAGTTTTCTTGTATGAAACGAAATCGTGCTTCTGGTTTTGTTCCCATGAGACTTTCTACAGTCTTTTTCGTTTCTTGTATTTCCACGGCATCAATAGAAACACGAAGCAATGTACGTTTTTGAGGATGCATAGTCGTTTCTTTAAGTTGTTCTGCGCGCATTTCACCCAGCCCTTTAAAACGCCCGATTTCGATTTTAGCTTTTCCAGTAAATTCAGTTTTGAGCAATTCATCCTTATGAATGTCGTCACGAGCATAAGCAACTTTTCCTCCTTGCGATATTCTATAAAGGGGAGGGACGGCAAGATATAAATGTCCCTGATGAATAAGGTCAGGCATTTCTTGAAAGAAGAAGGTAATGAGCAGTGACGCAATATGAGCACCATCAACATCAGCATCTGTCATGATGATAATACGTTCATATCTGAGATCTTTTTCACGATACTTGGAGCGTGTTCCACATCCAAGAGCAAGGATAAGATCGCTAATTGTTTGGCTTGAGTTCATTTTTTCATGTGCAGCACTAGCGACATTTAAGATTTTACCACGAAGAGGTAAAATTGCTTGGTTTGCTCTATTTCTTGCTTGTTTAGCAGATCCTCCTGCAGAATCCCCTTCAACAATGAATAGTTCAGCACCCAAAGCATGGTTCTGACTACAATCTGCAAGTTTACCGGGCAGACGTAATTTACGGACAGCAGTTTTTCGACTTATTTCTCTATCTTGGCGTCGTCTAACACGTTCTTCAGCACGTTCGATAACCCAATCGAGAAGTTTTGTTGCTTCTTGTGGAGAATTTGCTAACCAATGATCAAAAGGATCGCGGATTGCATTCTCAACGATACGCTGTGCTTCAATGGTTGCTAATCGATCTTTTGTTTGTCCAACAAATTCAGGGTTACTGATAAAGACTGAAAGTATTGCGGCTGTTGAAATCATAATATCGTCAGACGTAATAATTGCTGCGCGCTTGTTTCCTATTAACTCAGCGTAGGATTTCAATCCACGCAAAAGAGCTTGGCGTAATCCTATTTCGTGTGTTCCGCCTTCTCCTGTAGGAATCGTATTGCAGTAAGATTGCACACAAGAATCACCACCATGCCAAGCGATCGCCCATTCAACGCAGCCATGGCCGTTATTTTGTTGTGTTTTGCCAGAAAAAATTTCTGACGTTACTCGATATTCATCTTTTAGTGACGCAAGTAAATAGTCTTTAAGCCCATCGGGAAAATGAAAAACAGCTTTTTCAGGAATATTTTTTGCGCCTTCAAGTATGACGGGATCACAACACCAGCGAATTTTTACGCCACCAAAAAGATAGGCTTTGGAGCATGTCATCTTATAGATTTTTTCTGGATCAAAAGCTGCTTTTTCACCAAAAATTTCATGATCAGGATGAAAACGAACGCGCGTACCACGACGATTATAAACATCTCCCAGATCTTCCAATCCAGATTGAGGAATACCGCGTGAGAAACGTTGGCGGTACAGTTTTCGTTCTCGTGCAACTTCAACTTCCATATCATCAGAAAGAGCATTGACGACAGAAATTCCTACTCCATGAAGCCCACCAGCAGTTTGATAAGCTTTTCCATCAAATTTTCCGCCTGAGTGGAGTTGTGTCATAATAACTTCAAGAGTAGATTTCTCAGGCATTTGAGGATGATTTTCGACAGGAATACCGCGTCCATTATCTGTAACGGTTATATAACCGTTCCTATCTAATGAGACTTCAATAGAATCTGCATAACCCGCAACAGCTTCATCCATCGCGTTATCAATAATTTCGGCAAATAAATGATGAAGTGCTTTACTGTCTGTTCCACCAATATACATTCCAGGGCGTAAACGTACGGGCTCTAACCCCTCAAGTACTCGAATAGAGAGAGCATTATAGTCATCTTCTTGCATATCTTTCGCACTTTTTTTTGAAATCATCGCTTTTGATTTCATTGGAGACTGCAGAGTGCTTTCTTTTGTATTTACCCGAGATTGGGCTTTATTTAAAACACTAAAAAGATCCTTGTTGTTATCGCTCATAGCGTTTAACTATCCACCTCATAAAATATTTATTAAAATAAATTTTATGCCTGTTTTTTATTTAAAAATCAATGCACTTAGGAAACATCAATTGTTGGACCAAAAATTTCTTCAAAAGCGTGTTTGAGAGCGATATCAATATCATACATTGTTACAGAGTACCCTAGATCAAGAAAGCTTGTTACACCATGGTTTGTAATTCCACAAGGAACAATTCCTGAATAATGGGCTAAATTAGGATTAACATTGATAGAAACTCCATGAAAGCTTATCCATTTGCGCACTCGAATGCCAATAGCTGCAATTTTATTTTCAGAAGAAAGATCATTTTGTTTTGATGGGCAATGAGGCTGTTTAATCCAGACACCAACGCGATCTTCTCGTCGTTCGCCTTTAATATTAAAATTTGCAAGCATCTGTATGATCCATTCTTCTAATGCACTAATGAAAGCACGAATGTCTTGTTTTCGGCGTTTAAGATCAAGCATGATATAAGCAATACGTTGTCCTGGACCGTGATATGTAAATTCACCTCCACGTCCTGCTTCATAAACAGGGAATAAATGGGGTGCTAAAAGATCTTTTTTGTTGGCACTCGTCCCCGCTGTATAAAGGGAAGGGTGTTCAAGAAGCCAAACTTGTTCATGTGCGGTTTTTGCAAGAATTTTTTCTACACGTTCTTGCATATAACGCAGAGCTTCAGGATACTCAACTAGATGATCACTTATCTTCCATTCAACTGGTGGATTGCCTAGAATTGCATTAAAATGATGTGATAAGTGATTACGATCCGTATGTTTCAATTCAAATGTCATTAGTAATATTTATCTTGATGTTTGAGTTTATATTGTAATCAGAAAAATAAAAAAAGAATAAAATTAAGAGATAGTTTATAAGAAGTGCAATGAATTTTATAAAAAAATCGTTATATGCTCGTTTTACCATCTTCCTGTTGCACCGCCACCACCTGATGATCCACCACCACCCCTAAATCCCCCTCCACCTCGAGGACCTCCGAACTTTCCACCAGGATATCTGCCACCGGCACTTAAGTTAAGAAACCAAGGTGTGAAGATAATCCCCATCCAAAGATACTTTTGTGGGCCTACTTTTTTACCAAAAATCATTGCAAGAATGGGCAAACCAACGACTATAAAGAGAATGAAAAACATGATTGTATTGATAATCATTTCTTCTTTTTCAGCTTGTTTACGTTGTTCTTCAACAGCTTTAGCTTTTTGATTGATTCGAAAAGAAAAATCAGCATCACTTTGTGTGATTACTTTGATAATTGCATGAACCGCTTCGACAATCCCTTTTTGATAATTTCCTTCACGAAAATTAGGAATCATGAAGCTATTAATGATGACAGAAGAAATGGCATCTGTTAGTTCTCCTTCCAGACCGTAGCCTACTTCGATACGTGCTGTGCGTTCATTTGGTGCAATGACCAGTAATACACCATTATTGATCTTCTTTTGGCCTAATCCCCATGTACGAAAAAGAGAATTGCTGTATGTTTCTATATCATTGCCCGAAAGAGTAGGGAGTGTGACAAGAACAATTTGATCTCCCGTTTTCTCTTCGAGTGCTGCCAGTTTTTTTATCAAGTCTTCCTTGGTTGCATTATCGAGCAAATGAGCTACATCATTAACATACCCTGTTAAATGAGGAAATTTTATTTGCGAACAAGCGATACTTCCCAATGCAGCAACTAAATACAGAGAGCAGATAAAAGCCCATAATTTTGGAAATACAATACGTTGCAAAGAGTATCGAAATAGTTTCATTAATTAAAATTAACCTTTGGTGTTTGTTGGCTATCTGTATCGATGGTAAAAGTTGGCATGGGTTTAGCATCGCGAAACCATAACTTTGCCCAAATCATCGTCGGCATTGTTTTGAGTGCAGTATTGTAGGCACGTACTGTTTCAATATAATCGCGGCGCGCAACGGAAATACGGTTTTCTGTTCCTTCTAATTGTGACTGAAGAGCAAGAAAGTTTTGGTTTGCTTTAAGATCCGGATAGTTTTCAACAACAGCCATAAGCCGCGAAAGTGCACTTGATAAGTTTGCTTGATTTTTGAGATATTGCTGCATAATTTCTGGATTATTCAACATATCTGCATTAATATTGACTTGCGTTGCTTTAGCACGTGCTTCAATTACATTTGTGAAAACGCTTTGTTCATGAGCTGCGTAAGCTTTAACTGTTTCTACAAGATTAGGGATGAGGTCTGTACGACGTTGATATTGATTGAGCACTTCACTCCATGCGGCGTGTGCTTTTTCTTCATTTGTTGGTATCGCATTGAATCCGCAACCACTTAAAAATGGCACTAACCATACCAAAAAAATAATAATTGAAAATCGTTTTAATATTCTAAACATTGAAGAAGTTTGTACATTTAACATAAAGATGTCTCCACAGATATTTTATGTATTATATAGAGTCTTTTTTCTTGGTGGAAAGTATTTTGAAACTTATAAACAGGCGTATTTATCAATAAATTGATATCTCTATGCGTTTTAGGTACGCTTAAGTGACTTGTTGATATTAAAATAATAATAGTGATATAGATGTCATCTTATAAAAGATCAATAATATTTATATCAATTATTATTACAGAAAATTATATTATTTTCGTAGGAGTTTTGGATTTCGCAACGTGCAGATAATAATTGGAAAAGAGAAAAATGTAAGGATCAATTTTATAGAAAAATAGAAGGTAAGGGCAGTTCTTATTTTCTTCCTTTAGAAGTTATGCTTAACATATTGGATAAAAATACTTTTTAATTATGTATATCAGCAACTGTAAGGAGAGACAAAGTTCTATGATAGAAAGTGTCCAACAGCAAAGTGAAAAATTTGACGGATTGGCTGATGATTATAATCGCTATCGTCCTCGCTATCCCCTTACTTTATTTAAGACCATGCTCTTTCCTTTTAAGAACAAAAAGAATTTGTCCATCGTGGATGTAGGCGCTGGGACAGGCATCGCATTAGAGGGGATTGTTAAATTTTTAGGCAACGAGCACCAATATCATGCTATTGATGTATCGGAAGATATGATTAAGCAGGGACGAAGAAAATTTCCGAACGTGCGTTGGTATCAGGGCCGAGCCGAAGATCTATTGCCTCAAATAGGCAAGGTAGATCTTATCGTTGCAGCGCAGGCATTTCAATGGATGGATCGCCCTAAATTGCTTTGCGTTATTTCAGATCAACTTCGGGTCAATGGTGTCATGGCGGTTATTCAAAATAATCGTGATTTCAAGCATAGCGAATTTCTAGAGGCTTATGAGACATTGTTAGAGAAGATGAGTCCAAATTATTCCCGTTATTATCGTAATTTTGATTTTTTACAGGAAATGAGTGATGGCTTTGGGGTAAAAGCAGAAAAAATTTCTTTCCATACGCATAATTGGACGATGATGATCTCGTCTGAATCTTTTATTGGAATGAGCCGCTCTTCAACGCAAGCGCAACGCGCTATTGCGAGCCATGGAAAAGAATATTTGCGGCAATTGGTCGCATTGATAAAGAAATATGAAGTGCAAGGCAATTTGGAGATTTTGTATCGAAGTGAGCTCTATATGTATGCAGGATAATCCGATATCGATGATTGCTTTTGCTCTTTTAGCACATCAGAGTGGGCGCTATTCAGAAAATTAACGCATTATTAAGGCAGACTTTGAGGGAGAAAGGTTTTTTCTTCTTCAGCATTCACATTGACATCTTATTACCGCTGATTTTCATTGTTCATTTAATATGAGAGAGTTTAAATAGAAAACTTATGCTCTGCATTATAGCATCGAAGCGCTTTCTTTACTGCAGTTTAACAACAGATTATTTTATAAAATGGAAAGAGGTAGATTGAATAGAAATGTTTGATAATTCTTTGTTTTTATGATTGCTTTTTATTATTAAATGAGAGTGTTTTTAATAAATTTTGACAAAAATAACTGAAAAAGTACAAAAAATTATCATAATCAGAAATTTGTAGTAAAAAAGTAATGGCTTGGAAGAACCTTAAAAAAACAACTCATTTTGAAATTATCTCTAAATTTAGATTCAGTATAACAAAAAAGTAAAATATAAATATGCTATATGAAGCATTTCTCTTTTTAAAAGATATAATATAAAACAATATATTAATTATTTTTTTTTGATATAAGAAAACTTCTTTTATTTTCTATTTTAAATAACGGGTTAGGCCGAGTCTTATGTGGTTTTATTGAAGATGTGTTTTTCAAGGTTTAATCTGGCGCTTTAAATACAATTTTAGAAGTGGCAAATAAGCTCAATTTCTTCTCTGTTGTGATGTGTTGAATAAGTTTTTAATTTTCTATAGAGTTTGATTTTTGCAATCATGATAGATTGTGACAGCTATCTATTTAAGGTTTTTATAAGTTTAGTAAGAATAGCTTGATAATAAATCCATTGAGTTTTCCATCTTTACGCTTCATAAAAGAATAAGCCTGCACCATCCACACTTTCATCTCCCAATGTTGCGACAGCCTTTGACACGGTTCATAAGAGGAGTTTTTAGTCCTTTTTTACAGTTTTATCCATACGCCAATCTCGCTTATTACGTGCAAGCGAATGGTTTTGATTTATTCAACATACACAGATTTGGAATGAGAGAGTTTTAAGATATTCAGCTCTCTCATTTAATATGCAGCATGCTAGATTATGATTATAAATTAAAGTGTTATCTATTTTTGAAATCCATTACTTTGGTTGTGCTTGTCAATATTTCATTTTCATTTATCGTCAACTATTCTACTTTTGGATAATGACTCCATTGTAAGGAATACCTTTAAGAAAGCATTATCGCTTTAAAGAGTCGTTATAGTTTTTTTGTTTTATAGAAAGATCAATAATGTTAAGCATTGTACTTTAATGAACGAAGAAAGAAAATCATGATGATTACACTAAAACCGGGCGAGGTAACGCTTAGTGAACTTAAAGATATTTATTTTAATGGAGAAGTGGGTAAACTTCATAATAATACGCATTTAGCTATCGAGAAAGGAGCGCAGCGCATTTCTGAAATTGCTGCTGGAAGTAAGCCAGTGTATGGTGTTAATACTGGTTTTGGGAAATTGGCTTCCATTAAAATTGATACGGACAATGTTGCTGTTTTACAGAGAAATCTTATTTTGTCCCATTGTTGTGGGGTGGGAGAACCTTTAGCAGAAAATATTGTGCGTTTGATAATGAGCTTAAAGCTTATCTCTTTAGGAAGAGGGGCTTCAGGGGTTCGTCTAGAATTGATAAATTTGCTGGAAAATATGCTTGCAAAGGGCGTCATTCCTGTCATCCCTGAAAAAGGGTCTGTTGGCGCTTCCGGTGATCTCGCCCCACTTGCTCACATGGCGGCTGTTATGATGGGAGAGGGAGAAGCATTTTTTAAAAATATTCGTATGAGTGGAGCTGCTGCGTTAGAAAAAGCGGGATTGTCCCCTATTATTTTAAAGGCAAAGGAAGGTCTCGCTCTTATTAATGGGACTCAAACCTCAACAGCCCTTGCACTTGCCGGTCTTTTTCGAGGTTATCGGGCATTGTGTGGTGGATTGCTGGCAGGAGCTTTGACAACAGATGCCCTCATGGGGTCAACGGCGCCATTTCATCCTGATATCCATATTTTACGAGGACATTATGGGCAGATTGCCGTATCGAAAACATTAGAAAAACTTGTAGAGAATTCAGAAATTCGTGCAGCACATCTACGGGGTGATGAGCGTGTACAAGATCCTTACTGTATACGTTGCCAGCCACAGGTGATGGGGGCATGTTTTGATATTTTGTTAGCCGCAGCAAAAACACTTATTATTGAAGCAAATGCTGTTACAGATAATCCTTTGATTTTAAGGAATGGTGAGGTTGTATCAGGTGGGAATTTCCATGCAGAACCTGTAGCATTTGCTGCTGATCAGATCGCTCTTGCTTTGTGTGAAATAGGATCTATTTCTCAGCGGCGTATTGCTCTTATGGTTGATCCAGCTGTTTCTTATGGACTTCCAGCTTTTTTAGCGCATAATCCAGGTCTTCATTCAGGTTTTATGATCGCTGAAGTAACAGCAGCAGCTTTAATGTCTGAAAATAAGCAAATGGCCTATCCTGCTTCCGTTGATTCAACACCTACTTCAGCTAATCAAGAAGATCATGTTTCAATGGCTTGCCATGGCGCTCGTCGGTTATTGGTCATGAGTGAAAACCTTTTTACACTTATTGGCATTGAAACGCTTGTTGCAGCACAAGGAATTGAATATCGTGCACCTTTAAAAACAAGTACTTTTTTGCAATCTGTTATGGAATGTTTACGAAAAAATGTTGCTTCTCTTAAGGAAGATCGCTATCTGGCTCCAGATCTTCATCGAGTACATATACTTGTGCGTGAAGGACATTTATTATCTGTTTTACCAGAAACAATTTTTCCTTCATTAAGTTTTCAATAGTATTTGTTTTAAGGTCAATGCTGAAGGGGGGATATTGAATTTTGAAACTTTCTCATATGAAAATATAGAGGAGCAATACTATATTTGAATTATTTAATAAAATGTATATTTATTACTGTATATATCTGATTTTTGTAGTTAACTAGATATTTTGTTATTTTATAGAAACTATAAAATTAAAGCACCTATATTTTCTGATTTATATCAGAAATTTTAATATAAGTTAAATAATATATACGAATTATATATTCGTGATATTATATTTTTATAAATATAAATTATGATATATGTATTGTATCAAGTAAAAATAAAATTTTTATTTTATATTCTTCTTATTTTTAATACTTTATGAATTTTATAGTTCATTTTTGATATTTAAAATAAAAAAGGAGAAAAGAATGTTTAAAAGTGCTAAATTATGTGTTTCAATAACAGTTCTTTTTTTCTCTCAAATTCTTGAGATTCATGCAAATTTTAGGAGAGCTAGCTTTCCAGAGGAAGTTTTCATTATGATAGTGGCTCAAGAGAAAGAGCCTCTTATTTCAGCGAAAAACAAAGATTTTATTGCTATCTCAGGGCAAATTCCCAGAGGTAATGAGAACGCTATCATCGGACCAATAATCAAAGATGCTCTTTTTATCGTATATTTTTTTTTCATTGGAAAGCTTGTCGTTAAGACAGCTGGAGTCCTTAAAAGATGGGTTCTAGATAAATTTTCTCATGCTTTTGAAGACTTGCGAGATTCGTATTATCATTGATTGAGCTATTCAATTGGCATAAAAAGTTTGTTTTATGGGCTCAAAGAAAGTTTGCTTAAAGTAACAAAAAATTAATTTTATGCATAGTTAATGTGTTTGTTATGAATTTTTAGGCTTCTATTTCAGTGCACCGAAATAGAAGCCTAAAAGTTTAGATTACATTAAGGTTAATTTTCTCTGTAAAAAACTAGAGAATACGAAATGAATTAAATGACAATTGTGAAAAAATTCATTATCACTTTATTTGAATAAAATAATACGAAATTGTAGGCTATAAAAGCTGAATAATTCGCAATAAAAGTATTTTTTCATTGTTTAGAGCAAAGTGTTGGACTGGCTGGTCTTCGATGTTTTTTGAAATATATTTGTGAAAGAAACATGAGGCTTTATTTATCATAGGGCTGTTATCGTGGTGTGGATTGTCAGCATTTCAAAAAGTAAGGAAAGAAATGGCAATAAATGAACTGAAACGGGGTATGAGTAAGCGCCAAGTTATTTTTTTAGCTCTTGGTTCTGCTATTGGAACAGGTCTTTTTTATGGGTCTGCACAGGCAATTAAGCTTGCGGGTCCCAGTGTTTTGATTGCCTATTGTATTGCTGGTTTAGCTATTTTTATGGTTATGCGGGCTCTAGGAGAGATGATACTTCATAATCCATTGCCTGGTTCTTTTGCTCGTTATGCGGCAAATTACATATCACCATTAGCAGGTTTTTTAACGGGATGGACATATGTATTTGAGATGATTCTTGTTGGTTTGGCTGATATTACAGCTTTTGCGACTTATATGGGTTTTTGGTATCCTGATGTTGCTCCTTGGGTATGGGCACTGAGTATTACATTAATCATCACAGGCATTAATTTAGCTGCTGTAGAAGTCTATGGTGAACTAGAGTTTTGGCTCTCTTCTATTAAAGTTATAGCTATCATTGCGATGATTATTTTAGGAATAGCAATTATTTTTTGGGGGTGGGGTGAAGGTGCAGATTTTTCTACCGTTACTGTTCATAATTTATGGAAAAATGGTGGTATTTTTCCCAATGGTTGGTTTGGTTTTTTAGCTTGCTTTAGTGTTGTTGTTTTTGCTTTTGGTGGCATAGAAATTATTGGCATGGCAGTTATGGAAGTTCAAAACCCTCATCAAACGATTTCAAAGGCAATTAATTCTACTCCAGTTCGTATTTTGCTTTTTTACGTCATGACGTTAGCTATTTTAATGTCTCTTTATCCTTGGAATGAGATTGGTCTTATGGATAGCCCTTTTGTATCTATTTTTGAAAATCTTGGGATTTCGTATGCAGCAAATATTTTAAATATTGTTGTTGTTACAGCGGCTATTTCAGCAATGAATAGTGGAATGTATGGTGCTTGTCGTATGATCCATGGTTTATCGCAGGAAGGTTATGCTTTAAAAAAGTTTCAATATTTATCAAAAAATGGTATACCAGTTTTTGTTATTTTGATGATCTTCGGTATCTTTCTTCTTGGTGCTCTCCTTAATTATTTTTATCATGAAAAGCTTTTTTTTCTTATTGCCGCAATGGCAACATTTGCGACAGTTTTTGTTTGGATGATGATTCTACTTTCACAATTTTCTATGCGAATTAAGATGCCTAAAGAAGCACAGAATGGTTTAAAATTTCCCATTCCATTTTGGCCAATAGGGTCGATTTTTTCTATTTTATTTATGGTTTTTATTTTTATTCTCTTATGGTATTTTGATGAGACACGACCGGTTTTAATTATAGGTGTTAGTTGGATTGCTTGGCTTGTTGTTTGTTTCTATGTACTTAAACTTTATAATTTTAAGCAAAAGAAACGGCAATAAAATGTGAATAGAGATAAAACTCAAAACAAATAGCTGATGTCATCAGGAAAACAGGTGTTTGATTGTTATTCTCTAAAGGTTAGAACAATCTAGATTGAAAAAATCTGCTCGTTATTATTTTGCTTTGGAAGTTTTTGTGAGCCATTGCTTACGGTAACGACCAAATCATATAAATATTAGGCGTTTTTTGATGGTGAGCTGTGCTATCAATATAAGTCTTTCAGGTTAAAATGCCTAACAGCGCAAATAGATTTTACCAGATACAAGATTATAGGCAGATATCTTTTTCTAAACGTATTAATGAAGTTCTGTTTTACAAGAGAAGTTATTGTAAGAATTGTTTTTTTAAGCTCTTTAAAAAATTGGTTGCTTAAATTTTGTTGTTTAGAAAATTACTATTGCTTTTAGAAACGAAGATAAAGTTCTTTATGTCTTTTCTTGAAAAGAAGGGGTGAAGTTTTTTTTTCTATTCTTTTTTCTTAAAGAGAATTGGCGTTGGTAGAAAATAGTGGATAACAAAGTTACATGAGGCATTGTATCATTGTTTTTATAAAAACTTTAATAAACAGCAGCAAGATATTACAATAAAATCTCATAGAAGAGTAAATTAAAAAGAACAATGAACGTGTGACAGTTTTACGATTCTTATTATTATTGCTCTCACAAGAGGAAGGATCAAACTTATTTTTTATAATATTGATACGAGAGTAGTTTTTATTACAAGTGGAGGCGGACAAAATGTACTCCGCAATTGTATTTCGGTGCAAAATTATTCAATATTACCATAAAAGGCGCTCAAGAACACTACGACCAGAAAAAACAATCATCGGAAAGTGGCTTTTTACACGAGAAGTCTTCCAATAGCTCTGAAACACACACAACAACGATTCCGTTTATCCTTGAGGTAACAGGCAAAGTTGATATGGATGTACAATGAGATGCTACGATTATTGCTTCTCATCTGATTTCTGGTCAAGATATCAATGTAATGGAAGAAAGTATGACGGTTGTTAGCATGACAGACCATCATAGCGGTCATTCACAGAGGCATGAAACAGGTTTTGATGGGCATAGATTTGACTTTGTAAGCAGAATTATTGGCGGCAATGACTATACTTACGAGACAGCACCTGCTGGTAGTAACTGGTGGACAGAATGGTGGAGAGTGATCATGAATCCCATAAGCTCCCATACCTGTCTTGGAGATGCGGGTCCGAAATGCCAAAAGTTTTATGGCACATCTCATTTAGAACAAAAGCCTTGAATTAAATCATGGAGGAAAAAATGAAACAAACCTTAAAATTATTAAGTGCGATAATTCTATTGGGTATAGCTGGGTGCCAGTTTAATAAACCTCCTCCAGGAGAGGTGGCTACGTGGGAGAAAAATGGTGTTACTGATTTTACTGAGGTAGGAAAAGCTTTGTTAGAATGTGGTATGCCAAGCCTTATTGATGCCGATCCAGAAAACAGAAAACTCAGCTACAATGCATGGGCAACTATTGATGCCTGTATGGTTCAATCGGGATTTCGTGATAAAGTGGGGGGAGGGACTTGGTGCGAGAATCATAAAGCCGAAGATCTCCCGATTTGTCGTCCAGGCGCTGTTGTTCCACAGCGCAGTGTCAAGAAGCGCTTAAACAGCCCTTTTTGTAAAAAATATAAAAATGCACCTGAATGCAAACCTTAAGTCTTGCTGTTTGTGACGATCAACAATCCCTACCTTCATGTTTCTCATGCCCGTGTGGAGATGGCTTAATTCAGCATGTCAATGCTATTTATTTATGGGGACTACAACTGTTGGCGCAATAATATAAAATATCTATCTTGGTTGTAATCAAAATATTGAGAATAATTATATGCATAACGTTGATAGAATACGATTTAAGTAGTAATTTTGCTGTATTTTTGATATAATATCGGTGGCATAATTATCGGAAAGAGATAAATAACCATGAAGGTTGATAATGTTCATCGTTATTTTGGAAGTGAAAAAACAGCATGTAAAGTAATTTATGGATTGTTTCATAATATCAAATTATTCAAGGATAGGAAAATGAAGCAGATTTTAAAATTATTAAGTGGGATGACCCTATTTGTTATGGCTGGATGTTATCCAGAAAAGCCTTCTCAAACAGCTGTAGATGCATGGGAAAAGTCTGGTGCTGATCAACTTGAGATAAAAAAAGCTCTGTTAGAGTGTGGAATACAGTATCTTGATGGTCGTTTTGATACAGAAACAAGTACTGATGAGAGATTCAATGCAGAGGAGTCTGTGAATGCATGCATGATACAAGCAGGTTTCCAAGATAAATTGGGAAGGGTAAAGTGGTGTGAAAAGTATGAAAATCTTCCAATTTGTCAGCCTGATGCTGTTATTCCTCAGCGAAGTGTAGAGAGGCGCTTGAATAGTCCTCATTGTGAAGAGAACAAAGAGCAGCCCGAATGTCAACCTTAAATATTGATGCTGTTGTAATCAATAATCCTTATATTTTTGTTCTCGCAAGGGGGGCGGGATTGTTTTTCTCAATAGACTAGCAATCTTACATGTGAAAAAATTAGCACAGAGTTATAGGCTTTTTTATTCGTAAATATTGAGGGAGGGGGAAAATGAAAAAAATATTGAAATTATTGAGTGCTATGATTTTTTTTAAGCTCTGTGGGATGTGTTAGTAAATCTCCCCCATCGATATTGGCATGAGGGGAAAAGCCTGGTGTCAATAAATCTATGGTTCAACAAGCACTGTTAAAATGTGGATGGAAACCAATCTACGTTTCTTCTGAAAATATGGATTCGCGTGCAAGTGAATTTGCAGCAATTTATGAGTGTATGACTAAAGCAGGTTATCGGTACAAATTGCAGGATTCAAAGGGAATCTATTTTTCATCAACACCGCGAAGTGATTCATTTTTAGTCAATTTAATGGTAGCAGGGTATCAGAAGGTTATGGACAATGATACTTTGAAACAAAAACAAGATTTGATGTTACGTCTTCAGAATGATAAAAAATAGAAAAGTTTTGAAAAAGTGACATAACAGTAAAATATATTCATCTTTAAAGTAATAGTTCAATGAAAATATTAATAGGGGTGAGGGAGTAAAAGTGCTGCTCTTTTACCCTCGATATAGTTATATTCATTAGAAACTAGCTTAGCAATGTATTATTTTCAGATGATAATAATATTGGGGGATGGTTAGCATTTTTAGAGAAGATTATTCAATATAAAAAATGGCAAAGAATAGCTTTGCTAAAATATCCTCTTTAACGATAATAAATAGATTATTTTTATAGAAATGAGTTTGATGAAATATTTTATTTTGATGTTTTTTAATTTCAGGAAAGTGAGTGTTTTATTGTATTTTAAATTTTATCAGAAGATATTAAAGCGTTATGCAAGTAATTTTGATGTAAATATCTTTTCATTTTATGGTCTATTTCGAGATGATATCTTTTAGAGTGGTTTATTGATGAATTGAAAACATTGATGATAGGAACTTACGAGAAAATTTATTCAATTTTTTCACTAGGTAGTTTACAGCTTTTATATAGAATTAGATACCTACATTAACTTATACGCTAGTGAGCATTTCCTTAGGTTTTTGTTGTAGAAGAAATGGTGCAATTATAACTTTTGTATAGTTTATTTCATAGTGTTGTGTTTTTATTAAGACATTTTGAGTTTTTAAATCTTAACAATTATTCTCATTTTATTGTATTTTTATTTTTGGGTAGTGAAAGAAATTTAAGATTATATCTCTCCAAAGTTTGCCTTTCTTCAAGTTTTTTTGAGATTATTTTTCCGACACTTTGTGTTGCCATTCTCAGCAATTGGGGGATTAGTTCTTTAAGAGAGCGTAATCCTAAATGGTATTATTAAGTTTTTTGTTCTTTCTTTACATAAAATACAAAACATATTATGAAATGCTGTCATTTATCAGTAAAATAGTAAAATAACTTTGTTTATTTTATTCTTATCGTATTTAATGTATGGTTTATTTTTTACCGGCATTTTTTGTGTTTGTTGAGAAAAAGAAAGTTTTGAAAATAATGATAAGCAAGGTATCTAAAAATCGCTTATATTCGTGTGTTTTTACGGCAGCTATTTTTTCTTTTTTGTTAAACACAAATATTGAGGCACATTCTCGTTCATTTGTATTACTGTCATGTGATGAAAACAAATTACCTTATGAATGCAGAGATGGTGCAAAGCATACAATTAGTGATAAAATATATAAGTTCACTGCACCTGTTAAAGAAAAGAATGGGGAAGGTAGTTCTCTCATATTGCCTGCTGCTATAGTAGTACAGGAGCCTAATACAGTTATTCAGGCAATGCGTGTAGAGGTTGAAGGAATTTCAGGTATAGAAGATATTTATGGTGCTGTTGTATCACGAGGGGGAAGAATTGTTTTAAGCGATTCAGCTTTTAAAAATGTATCAGTAGGTCTTAAAGCTGATAGTGGAATAATTGAGGTCAATCGTGGAACAATTGAAGCTTCTCATATAGCTGCTTATGCAGAGAAGCAAGAAGCAGCTGTTAGGTTAACGAATACAAAAATTAAAGTAGAAGGTCAGGGTATTGGTCGAGAGAGTGCTCTTTTCGTTGGTGCTGATGCGGGCATTCAGATGACGGGTGGATTTATTGATGTAAATGATGCCGCTGCACTTTATGTGGGTATAAGGGGAAATGCAACTTTAGATGATGTTACCATTACTTCAAAACGTCAAAAAACAGAAGATAAAGAAAATACAAATGAAAAAATTGCGTATACAGTTTTCAATGTAGACCAGCGTGGTTCTGTTTATTTGAAGAAGACTAATATTGTTTCTACAAATGTTCATGTTTTAATGGTTGGACAAGATTCTAAGGCACAATCCAATGTTGGCTGGAATGAAAATATTTTAATTTCGCGGGTTAATATTGAAGATTCAACAATTAAGGCAATCGGTAACAAACATGGTATGCATTTTGAGATGGGGGGAGGGAACAATGCGTACGAACAAGGACTAGTTTTTTTGAAAAGGACGGTTTTTGAGGTTGCAGATGGAACAGCTATTCATAGTCATAACAGTCGTAGTTATATTGCAGTAACAGAAGGCACAAAAATTTTTGGTGACTTATTATTAACAGCTGAAAAGGGGGGGGCTGTAGCGATTTTGGCTGATTCTTCTTCATTGATAGGAGGAACTCGTGTTGCTGATGGTTCTATTGCTGAGCTTTATTTAACAGGAGGATCAAAATGGTTCGTAACAAAAAGAAGGGCGATAGATTCACATATTGCAAACCGTACAAGTTCATTTATTTCATTTGTAAAACTTTCTGATAGTTTGATTGCTTTTGAAACGCCAATGTTTCAGGAGTATCAGACACTTTATATTGGGAAGGGAGAGAAAGAAGTTTATAGTGCGCAAGATAGTGCAGATATTTATCTCAATACACATCTCAGTCGTGATGGTTTGCTTGATAATAAACAGACTGACCGACTTTTGATACATGGTGATGTTTCTGGGAAAACCACAGTTTATGTGCAATTTGTTCCAGGAAATCAGGGGGAGATAGCAACCGGTGAAAAGGCTCATAGTATTTCACTTATTCAGGTTTCTGGAAAAGCGGCAGAAGATTCTTTTCAGTTAGATCGTGCTTATATTGCATTAGAGGGTTTGCCTTACCAATATTATCTTCATGCTTATGGTCCGAATTCTTCTCTTGGAAATGCACAAACTTCTCAAAGATTGGTTGAAGGAGATGGAGACTTTTGGGATTTCCGCCTTGAAAGTAAATATATTCAGCCTGTTTTAGAGGTGTCTGCTATTCCCCCTTCTGAGTTAAAGGTCAGAGAGGTTGTTCCACAAGTTCCGACCTATCTTTTGTTACCAAATGCTTTGTTTCATGTTGGACTCATGGATATTCGTCATCAACAAAAACAGTTGCAAGCTACGCGGTATATTTCTCGTAAATTGTTAAAAAACGAAGAGAATTTTGCTTTATCTATTCACAGTTATGGTGGGCGTTATCGTTATGTCTCAGATCTTTCTACACTTAAATATGGGTACGATGGTCATGTTGATTATAACGCTATAAAAACAGATATTTTGCTCAAAACAATAGAAAGCGCATATAGTACGACATTTTTTGGGATTATGGGAACCTATGGAAAGCTTTCCTTACAACCTCGTAACGTGGAACGAAGCCAAAAGAGTACGTTTAATAAATGGTCATTTACGGCATACGCTAGTGTGGAAAACAACACTGGTTTTTATGTAGATGGTCTTTTATCTTATGGTTTGTTTAAAGGGGATGTGCTTACCCATGCTTGGGGTAAGACGGCGACATTAAAAGCAAGTCCTTTGAACGTTTCCTTTTCTGCTGGTAAAGTGTTTATGACAGGATATGAAGATCTTATTTTTGATCCGCAACTTCAGCTTATTTATCAACATCTTCAATTTAATAAGTTTCGTGATATTGATGGATTTGATGTTGAGATGAAAAAAATAGGTCAATGGTTGGTGCGTATCGGTGGGCGTTTAAATAAAACATTTTCAGCATCTGAAAAGGATCGTATCACTTCTTTTTATGGCAATATTCATCTTACTCATTGTTTTGATAAAGAAAAATTTGTTCATTTTAAAGATGTTTTCCAGTTGAGTTCTTTTGGTTCTTCCTTAGAGGTTGGCTTGGGTGTCAATTCACAGTTTTCTTCTAAAGTTACACTTTACAGTGATCTTGGCTATCAGCATACGTTAACAAAGGCGGGTTTTTCTGGAGTTCGTTTTTCTGGTGGATTGCGCTATCATTTTTAATCACTCTTTTTAAAAATAATAAATGTG
Organism: Bartonella sp. AC329YNZD; assembly: GCF_042196685.1. Lineage (NCBI taxonomy): Bacteria > Pseudomonadati > Pseudomonadota > Alphaproteobacteria > Hyphomicrobiales > Bartonellaceae > Bartonella > Bartonella sp. AC329YNZD. The sequence continues at coordinate 22,755 of NZ_JBHIQS010000019.1, forward strand.
ATTTTCAAAATCTTGTTCTGTTGTCGAGAACTAAAACCATTGTTTGTGCAGAATTTTTTAACAATAGTCCCATGTGCTTTAATAAATATGAAAGTATCACGTTGATTTATTTTTATTGAGTATAGCATTTCTTAAATGCTTTTAAAAAATTGGTCTATTAGATTTTAAATTTTTTTGTCTTGTTTTGGCTATAAATATTTGGGATACCTTCGTTATCATCTTTTTAAAAGAACAGCATTGTTATCTTATTATGCCATAAAACACCGTTGTGTAAGGTATGCTGATATCAGGCATGAAAAAAGGCAGGGGAATATTGTTTGTGCTGATTGAGAGCCTTTGCTTTTAAGGATATGTGAAGGGAAAGAATGCACAACTCTATAGTTTCATGGATAATGGGCATTTTTCTACTTGTAAATTTTGCAAAAAGCGTTTTTGAAGCTTTGGAATCGAGTGTATTATTGTAAGTGGGGAATAAGAAAAGTGGCAAAGTGTGCTTCCTTTCACCATAAGATTCACTATCTTCAATTTTAAAATCAAGATAAATCCTTTGAAGAAATTGTTAGAATTGTTGCTGAATAGATGAATAAGACCGTTGTTTTGTTTGTTAAATAGAGATGAAATATAACTTTTAAATCAGAGTGAAAGTGGTAAGATTTTCTTCTTTCTTTGAGGCGGGGGGAGAAGAGGTTGATCATATCGAAAAAGTCGATGACAAGTTTTCTTTATGATTTGAAATATGGAGATATTGAAGAGAGTCTATTAAAATGGGGTGTAAAAGTAGATCATCGCTTCCTCAATCATTAGGTTTTGAAAAGGATAAAAGAAATATCTTTATCGGCTTATTGATAAATATGGTATTTCCAGTGGGTGCAGTTTTACGCGCTTGTTTTAAGAAGTTTTCTCAACGTTCCAAAAGTCCTTTCGCGACGGCATTTTTGAATGGTCTAACGGTAAATCCATTGAGCCTCCCATCTTTACGCTTATGAAGTAACAAGCTGGCACCATCACACACTTTGCCAGCCTCCAATGTTTTTTGCTACAGCTCTTGTCGTAAGATGATGCATAAGAGGCATTTTTACTCCTTTTGTAACGTGTAAGAAAATGGTTTTTATAAGTCAGTATTTTGCCATATGATGTTTAAAGTGTCATCAAGCCATTTATGGTAATTGCACGCTTCTTTGTTTGAGGCATGAACAGAGAAAATAAAGCCAGGATATCCACCAAATGCTGGTGGAGGTGGTGAAATATGATCCGTTTCAAAGAAAATGATAGTTCTGCTAGTTTGTGGATGTTGTACGACCTTATCGAGACCTAAAAATCCAGAGAAGCGTCCATACCCATGAAGAGGAATAATATAATTTGCAGCCACTTTTTTAGCTGGGAGGACATCAGGAAGATCTAAATTTTGTTCAGCTAAAGCGGCATTCATACAGAGTTTTGCAAATGAAATTCCTGTACCTTGTTCTACAATAAAATGGGAGACACCTGACCCACCTATACGAGCGCCGATCTCAATGATATAAGGTAAATTATTAGCATCTAGGCGTAGCTCTACATGGGCAGCTCCCATATTTATACCAAGAGCTTTGACTCCAGAGCATGCAGCCTCACATAAAGCAATAATTAAAGGATCATCTATATCACAGCGTTGACGATAAATTGTTTCTTCAAACCATGGTCCTTCAGGTTGTCCTTTGTCGCCAACGGCTAAAACATGCACACCTGTTGTATCAACAAAACATTCTACGACAAATTCTTTTCCTGGCAAATATTGTTCTACAATTAAACCTACAGGTTTATTTTTATCATTAAAACGTGCCATATCTTTATGCTGAATATTCCATACAGCTTTGATGAGCTTAGAAAATTCTTCAGGATTTTTAGCTAACATGACGCCTGTACTCGCCCATCCAGAGACGGGTTTAATAACGAGCGGATAGTCTAAGGTTTGTGTTTGTGATAGGTCTTCTGGATTATCTATATACAGAAATTTTGGTGTTCTTAAGCCTGCTTTAGCAAAAGCTTGACGCATGAGATATTTGTTTCTGGTTAATGCTGCTACTTCTGGTTCAATACTTGGAGTGTTGATTTTTTTGGCAGCCAAAGCTGTCCATAGAATGGCTTCTTCGCGAAGGGTCATAACCCCAGCAATATTGCGTTCTTTTACGCCTACTGCAAAAGCGTCTAGAGCTGCCTCTGGCTTATCAAAAACAGGAAGTTGCCAAGTTTCACTGACTGCTGCGGGGTGTTGAATAGGAGCGCTTTCAGCGGTATCATAGATCATTACTAATTCGATATTAGCTGCTTGTGCTGCTTCAAATATAAACGGGAGCTTTGTATTGCGCTGGCAAACTAACGCGAGTTTTTTCATTTTGTTTCCTTATTAAATTTGGAATTTGTGGCACGACGTTTTTGTTGCCATCCAGATACCTTTGATGCATCTATAAATAAGAATGTCATTCCTATAACAGCCATCATCATAGCAATTATTTTGATAATGTTGAGAGAAGGGCTTGAGCCGATTATCCATTCACATGTAACCACTGCAAAAGGGGATAATACGCCAATAGTGTTGGCGTATAATACACCTCCCTCAGCTAAAACTTTTTGGTACAAAACGTAAACTGGTGCCGAGCAAATAGTTCCTAAAATCAATATCTTAAATACATCTTCTAACTTAAGATATAAGAGTGGGGCAGGATCAAAAATGAATAATGGCATAAATGATGCGGCAGAAATTGTTGTAATCCAAGCCAGTGAGGTGAGCAAAGGTAAATGTTTAAGATAACGTTTAGACAATAAGCCATAAGCAGAGTAAGAAAGTGCTGCTGTTAAGGCAAGACCTACTCCTATCAGGTTATAATATCCACCTTCTCCACTGTTTATATTGAATGCTACAGCTGCTACACTGACAATTATCACTCCACTAAGCTTCAGCCATGAGAATTTAAGGACATTTGTCAATGCACCTAATATATAAGTAATCCCTGGAATAGTAGCGAGCACCATGGTTAAATCACTAGCTTTGAGTGATTTTAATGCACCAAAACTGCATACAAAATACAGCGAAAATCCTAACACTGAGAGAATAAAAAAAGCAGGTATCATGGAAAGCAATGGTAGGGATCTGAAAACGGCTTTCTCACGAAATAGTGCAATTAACCATAAGGTGGCAGCAGTGGCAAACAACCTAAGTCCAACTGCATGCATGACGGGTATATTGCTAACCAAATTCTTAGATAATAACCAACTTATGGAAAACAATGCTAGAATAGCAAAGGTAAATAGGAATAACCGTCCTTTTAAGAAACTCAATGATTTAATCCCACAATAATGTACTGTGCATAAGATGATGTTGAAAAGTTAAATCGTGACTTTGAGGTCTGTGGTTTTCCAAGATTATCTTGGATATAATCCTTAGCTCCTGCCAAATAAGCATCATCATCTAATGCTTCAAGTGCTTCTATAGCTGCAATCATCAATGCTATTACTTGTTTGAGATGCTCCAAATTAAAGATACCCCTTGATCCGTTTCAATCAATGCTTTGTTTCACATCAATATTTCAAAAAGCAAGATCCCTGTACCAGCATCGAATGTCATATGCTGATCAGAATCTTTTGGATAACGAAATATGCGTTCTAAGAGGATAAATTCAGTTATTTCTTTCCAAAACTTTGAACAGTCTTCTAGCATAATACGCACTGTAACTAAGTTAACTTTAATTTCTTCTAGAAGATCTGTAAACCAATTTAATTTTATATACAGATTCTTATCTAATGGTTGCGGTCCAGTATGATGTGCATAGTCATGATAATACCCCCATAAACAGTGAACATCGTAAATGTCTTCTTTAGATAAGTTACGACTATGCAATTGACTGAACAGGAATTTACTATCTCGACCGAGTAAATTTTCAGCTTTCACAATTGTTTGCTTGTTGTAAATATCAAAGAGTTTGCTGAACAGACAAGCAAGAATGCTTGTGATGAAGTCAAGCAAACGATAGGTGATATTAAAAGCGTTGCAGAAACGGCATTATCGACAGCCAATACAGCCAAGCAGAAAGGAGATGAGCTAAGCCAACAAGCCTCAGAAGCATTGACGAAGTCTGGTGAAGCGAAGACCTTATCAGAAGAAGCAAAGGTTAAGGCAGAAAGGGTGGAGATTATTGCGACGGAAGCGAAAAATACAGCAGATAGTGCAACAGCAAAAGCGGCGCAAGCGCAACAGGGTGCAACAGAAGCAACGCGAATAGCCAACGAAGCAAAAGCAGCAGCAGAACGGGCGACGAGTGTTGATAGACAAGCGGTAAGTGCTGGTGCAGAAGCAGTCAAGAGTCTAGCGGAAGAAGCGTTGTCGAAAGCCAATGAAGCGAAAAAGGGAGCAGATAAGGCAGAAACATTAGCTAATGAAAG
>NZ_JBHIQS010000020.1:0-26473 GCF_042196685.1 Bartonella sp. AC329YNZD
ATGAAAGCCTTGCCATAGATTTCACAATTCCCATAGACTTGACCACAAACTTGAGAAAAATGCCGTATTTTTGCATTGTCATAAACACGGGCATAGCCATACACACAAGCATTATCATAAACCCAGCAATTGCCATCATGGGATAGATTAGCTTCCTTTTCAATAAAGCCCCCTAAATCCCCCGTCTTAACATCATCAAAATCTTTTAAAGCCCGAATGCGATAAAGGTTTATAATATTTCGAGTAAGAGCATGTTTGATTTTTTTGATTTCACTGGTTAATTCGTATTTTTGAGACATAGAGATACCCTCACATAATAGATATGTGTTAAACGGTTAGGAAAATTTGATTGGAAAGAAGGCGCCCCCGCCGCGCCCGCGCCATTATTTACGCAGCGTTATTTGCAATAACCTTTACAACGTTATCGCTTTCATAAACCTCACAATTTATGGGAACCCAATATAAATCACTATCTCTTTTTAATCTTGCATTGCCATATACATTACCTCTAATCACGAAATAACCAGAGATTTTCGCATTACCATAAACAGAGCCTTTAATCTTGGCATGGCACCCCACACTAGCACGACCATAAACCTTGCCATAAATCTTTGCAGCACCACTAACAGAAGCATGATCATAAACCTCGGCATTGCCATGAATGCGTGCACTTCCTGATAATTTTGCATTGCCATAAACCCGCGCCTGATGATAAACCCAAGCATTATAAGAAAGATGCGCATTGTCATAAACATGGGCATTTGCATAAACGCGGGCATGGTCACATACATGAGCATTGCCATAAACAAAGCCCATTATAATAGCCTTATTAAAAACCTTGGCATTTTCATAAATATGGGCAGGATTTAAAACAAGAGCATTATCATAAACCCAGCAATTACCATCATGCGATAAGTTATTTTCATTTTCAATAAAGCCGCCTAAAGCCCCAGTTTTGACATCATCAAAGTCTCTTAAAGCTTTAATGCGATAAAGAGTTTTATTATTAAATACACGCGTTTCATTTGTGAGTGCAAACTTTTTTTGCATAGCACAATTCCTTTATAAAAAGATTTAAATTTTAAAATGAGATGTTTTAAAGAGGGGCGCCCCCGCCGCGCCCGCGCGTTATTTACGCAGCATCATTTTCATATTCGCTATCATCGTCATAGTACCATTCACAATCAGCATAATACTCATGACGGTAATAATCATCTTCACTCCCAAATTCTGGATATGCCTCATCCCAAATATGATCATCTGCTGTTAAAGAGGCGGCGCTGTGAACATAAGAATCGCCAGAGATAAGAGCCCCACAAACCACGGCATCATCAAAAACACGCGAGCCATCACAAATATGAGCAGCGCCGCTTATTTTAGCATTGCCCCCGACATGAGCATCATCACAAATAACGGCATCATCACAAATATGAGCATGATCAGTGACGCGGGCGTTATCATAAATTTTAGCATTACCTTCAATTACAACGGCATTGCTAACATGAGCATTGCCATAAAGCTTTGCATTGTCCTTTAATAACATGCCTTCAAAAATAGCATTACCATAAATTTTAGCATTACCACAAACGTCAACAAAAAAGCTTTTTACTTTAGCATTGCCTGAAACCCTTGCATTTTGAAAGACGCGCGCTTTGTCATAAACCCAGCAATTGCCTTTGTGAGATAAGTTACTTTCGTTTTCAATATACCCCCCAAGATCGCCCGCTTTGACATCTCCAAAATCTCTTAAAGCACGTATACGGTATAATATGAGACCAGTCACAAAATCCATTTCGCCAGTAAACTCATACTTTTTGGATATTTTTTTCTTATTAACGGGAGTGTTTTTTACTATAGTTTTCATAGTTTTTTCCTAACGAAATTAAAATTTTTCATTAACAGCCCATAAGGGCGCCGGGTGCTGAAAAACACGGTCGTTAGTCCGCTGTTATGCTTTCCTCATCAAAGAGTATTGTATAGCATAACCACACCCGACATAATCGTTATATGCTAATGGTAGCATAAAAGAAAGTCAGTATTTTAAAGAATGGGAAGGGTTGTTTCGTAACCAATCCGCTAACGATTAAGTGTTTTTCAATCACTTGATTATTTATATAACAAAATACGTATTTATTGTCAAATAATATTTTATCTTTTTTGATATTTTTTTGTATTTTTTAAATGCATTGTGTATTGATAATATCTTATGCCTATTAATTGCTTCTTTTATATTTATATGCTTTTAAAGCTATATTATGGGATTTCTGAAACGATTGCGTTCTTTTTTGAATCTATACATTTATAATATTTAGAAACGCTATCATAATGCATATTTTTAACTTTATAACCTATCAATTTTTTTACTAAATGAATTTAAATTTTTTTTGTGAATTTTGTTTATAACGCATTTATCATTTGCACTATCTTAATAGGCACCGCGCTCTTATAACCAATGCTTTCATTTGCATTATGATTATAAAACCTTGCTGTTTTTATGCATTCTCTATAGCTGTTATATATTTTATAGCCATGGCATCATTTTTTATTTTCATAAGAGAAATGATAAATAGGATAATTGTGATTTATTGCCTGTTATGAAAACATCTCAATAGAAACTGATAATTATAGAGATTAGCAAAATCCCTTTTAATAGACCGTGTCAGTGTTGTCAGTTTTGTCAGTTCTTTTTAGACCCTCTATTATTTTTTTTAAATGCGTAAAAACTAAAAACATTATATTTCAATAGGTTAATTTCTTTAAAACACAACTCATATCAAGAATACAATCTTTAAAGATAACCAATGATATGAATTGATTAAAACCTGTCAGTTATGTGTCAGTAAATTGAACTGACAAAAGTGATCATTTGAGTGAGTCATTACAACGTGCTTTATGAAAATCATATGATCCTTTAAAGCTTTTCAAAAGATAGCTTGTAACTCATAAGAGATGCTATCAAGATCATTATAGTTATGAGTTTTGACGGGGTTTTGAGTTTTGAGGGTTGCTGCTATTATGTAAAAAAACGATAAAAATTAAAAACGTTATATTTCAATGTGTTAATATTTTACAAATCTTAAAAAACAACCCATATTGATAACACAACCTATAAATTCAACTAATAATATACGTTTTGAGGGGGTTTTGACGGTTTTTACACCTTCAAAACCTATAAGCAAAATGAATATATATATAACTCTCTTTAAACAAAGCTTTTGAAAAGGATAAAGCACTCATTTTAGATTACGGTATAACCTCTTAAAGGCAATGTAAAAAAATCTAATTCACTTTAAGAGTGGATTTCTTAAAAGTTTTAAAGCAATCCAAATAAGAGTATCTAAAAGTGCAAGTTTCTTCTTTTTAGAATAACGCATGATAAATTATCCTTTTAAAGATTGTATGTAAGCAATGTATAAAGGGGGTATAGAGTATAAAGGGGTATAGGAACCTATAGCTATAAGACCTTGTACCCCTTATGAGTTTATCATACCCATTATGTGAGCATGCTTTTAAGTTATTCAGTTTCTCTTAATACCAAATTTGGTAAGTTCTTAACGATTTTCATGGTTTCTAAACTTACGGTAATAACCCTCTGAAATAACTCTAGAGGGTAGGCAGGGTTGCCAACGGTTTCAACAGCATAGCGATTAGCATCATTCACAATGCCACTCTTTTTATCAGTCTTAACGCATTGACGCCCCATAACCCATTCAAGAGCGGGTTTACCATTGACGATATACTTATAAGCTTCAAGAGGGATATCTGTGATGATGATATTGCTGTTATAAATAACCGTCGATTTATCCTTTTCCTTACTATTCCCAGCGAATTTCATTTCAGTTACATAATAAAACTTTTCTGGATTAGAGATCTCTGTAAATTTTGGATTAGCCTTTTTAAAGGTCATTGGATAAGGTTTTACATCTTTATAATTCACGTGCAAATGACCCAGTTCACGCCCTGCTGTTACAAACTTCCAAAAATCTTCAGCAGTTTTTACACAAGGAATACGAGGCAATTCTTTAGAGAGGTTATCAGCATAACGAGAGCGATAACCTTCCGAATGAAGTAGACCGTAAACATAATAGAATAAATCATCTTTCGTGATAGTTTCATTAGGATAAGCAGTTTTAAAATATGCTAATTCTTCATAAGTTATGGCATTACGCATTTTCTTTTTTTTATTTTAGTAATAAACTATTGTCATACTATTTTTCTTATCAAGCGATAATAATGGATAGTATCTTGTTGTTTCTAATATGTAACAGTTCCAATAAATTTGGTATATTCTATGAATAAGAGTCTTTACTTGAAGCTCAAGATTATATTACATGCAACACCTTAAAATTAAGAAGCATATTAGAGTGTATGATTGTCATTTAACAGTGTCATTGTAAAATCTTCAAAAGCGGGGGAAATGATATGGTTTGCACAACTAATAAAGCAGGTGTATACAGTACAGTCTATGCTTTTTTCTCAGAAATTATAAGTATTATTTTCATCAAAAAATTAAAAAATTGTTACGCGATTGGCGATTTTTTCTGTGACGCTGACGATATGGTTCATTTTGTTGCTTATTTTGAGGGCACAATGAATGCATAGATTTTTTTTCATTTTTGTTTTTGCGGCTATTTTGTGCCTTTTTTCGTTGCCGAGTTTTGCCCAAAACATTCGTGAGAAAGCGATTAATCAATCAGAGAGCATCCAACGACAACAAACGCAACAACAACGTTTTCAGCAATTACACCGTAGAAACGAAACACATGGGGTATTTTTGCCAGACGATGATACCACATCTGCCTATGGTGTTTCGCCTAGTACAACCTGTTTGCTGATCAAAAGCATTGAATTTGTTGGTGCTCAGTTGATTTCTCATACCGACCTTCATGAAGCCATTTCTCTTTGGGAAGGGCGGTGTTTGGGGATTGCCGAAATCAACAAAGTGCTCAAAGCGGTGACCAAGCTTTATATGAAGCGCGGCTATATTGCGGTGCGGGCTTATTTGCCTGAGCAAGATTTAAGCGGCGGTCATCTCAAGATTGTTGTTGTTGAAGGTGTGATGGAAGATATTACCCTTGATGGGCATAAAGTTGAGAGGAGACTTCAAGGAGAAATCACCACGGCTTTTCCAAACCTTATTGGGAAGCCGACCAATCTGCGCCAGATAGAGCAAGGGCTTGATCAAATCAATCGGCTTTTCTCACGCCAAGCCACCATTAATCTTGGTGCTGGTGGCAATTCGGGTGGTTCGATACTCGATGTTCATATTGAAAAACAGAAACCTTGGCTTATTACGCTTTCCAGCGATAATCTTGGCGCTAAAGCAACAGGGCTTTATCAAACGCGCTTGAGCCTTTCTTTTGATGATCTGTTAGGGATTAATGATCAATGGTCGTTTAGCTATCAGCGTTCTATGGATGGTGGTCCGTATCATTTTTCTCACAAGCGTCCCAATAGTGATACTCTAACGGGATCATTTTCTCTACCCTATGGCTATTGGACAACGGGTTTTGATGGGACGTGGAGCCAATATCATTCGAGTGTTAAGGGAATATTTTCCGATATTATGACAGCGGGTAAGTCTTTATCGCTGACACCGTGGATTTCACGGGTTATCGACCGTGATCAAGAGGGAAAGACCTGGGTTACAGGACGGTTGACATGGAAATATTCTGATAATTTTATTATGGGCAGTCGGGTTGATGTTTCCAGCCGTAAACTAGCTATTGCAACCTTTGAGCTTGATCATTCGCGCAAGTGGCTTGGAGGAGAATTAAGCGCGCATATAGGGTTTCATAAAGGGTTGGCAATTCTTGGCGCTTATGACGATAAGGAGCAAGAGAATACAACAAAAAATTCACCCAAAGGGCAATTTTCCAAATTGTCTTTTTCCCTAGGCTACGTGCGTCCTTTTTCGCTCAAACAATATAACTTTCGCTATAACACGCTGTTTTCAGGACAATTATCACCCGACACGTTGTTTAGTTCAGAGCAAATATCGCTTGGTGGTAGTTCCTCTGTGCGCGGGGTGCGTGAGGCGATTTATTACGGCAATAATGGGGCGTTTTGGCGCAATGAATTGTCGCTGTTGTTGCCAGGTTTTTCTTCGAGAATGGGGCGTAAATTTATGAGCCAATTTGCCCCTTATATGGCGCTTGATCTGGGGGCCGTGGCCAATGATGTAAACAAAAACAGTTTTGGCGGGAGCCTCGTTGGGGCAACTCTTGGTTTCCATGCAACCGGAGATATTACGGATATTGATGTGTCTTATTCAAATATTTTAACCCAATCGACAGTGCGAGAAAAGGGAAATGCGACAGGGTTATTTCAAGTGCGGGCATTATTGAGATTTTAGAGCAAATGGGCGGTAAAAATATCGCTGCGCTGTTTATACCCATATGGGTTGTTTTTTAAAAGAGATAAAGAATTTTATGAGGAGCTGAAGATGCGGGGATTGAAAGATCAAAAGCATAGATTGGGATATGGATACAAGCTATGGCAGCGCGTTCTTTGTGTTTTGCAGCGAGGGATCCATAAGGGGCTTTCACTTGTTTTAAGTTTTTGCTTAGCTTTTCAGCCTTTGTTGTTGCAAGCACAAGCGCTTGGAGCGCGAAGTCCCGTTGCACAAGAGAGTCAAGGGATAAAAGCAGCTGATGGGGTTGGCTCTGTTTTCCGCCCCACGGTGGGGAAAGCCGGCAATGATGTGCCGCTGATTGATATTGTGCGCCCCAATGGACAGGGTCTTTCTCATAACAAATATGACAGTTTCAATGTTGATACCCATGGCGTGATTTTGAACAATTCGACTGAGGAGGTTTCGCGTTCACAGCTTGGGGGATTGGTGCCAGGCAACGGCAATTTGCGTTATAGCGGTGCAGCAAAGGTTATCCTCAATGAAGTAGTGAGTGCCAATCGCTCGCGTCTTGAAGGCGTGAGCGAAGTGCATGGGCATATGGCGGATGTTATTATCGCCAACCCCAATGGGATTACCTGTAACGGTTGTGGCTTTATTAATACACCACGGGTGACTTTATCGACCGGACAACCGATTATTGGAGCCGATGGCGCTTTGAGTGGGTTGCGTGTTGAGGGTGGTGATATCACCATAGGCTCTCGTGGGGCTGATGGGAGTGCATTAGATATTTTTGATCTTGTTTCGCGCAAGATCAGTATCGGGGGTCCCATACAGGTCAAAGGAGATTTGGCTGTTATCGCGGGGCGCAATCATTTTGATTATGACAAACGCGAAGCAACTTCTCTTGGTTCTGATGGCAAAGAGCCGGAATTGGCGATTGATTCCAGTGAGTTTGGTGGAATGTATGCGGGGCAGATCCGCGTGATTGCCAATGATAAAGGCGCCGGCGTTAAGATGCGCGGAGACATGGTTGCCAATGCAGGCGCCATGAGATTGACAAGTGATGGCAAGCTGGTAATTGCCAAAGCACGCGCCAAAGGAGCGGTGAAGGCTCATTCTCACCACGACAGTGTACATGTGAAAGATCTGCTTTTTTCAGAAGAAGCAGTTGAACTGAAGGCTTTGAAACATGTTGAACTGGAAAAAAATGCGCGCGTTGCAGCGAGCGGTACTGTCGATGTGGGCGCTGATCTGATCAAGCTCCAGTCTCATGCTCTTCTAGCAAGCGGTATTGGGAGTGATGGTCAACAGTCAGCGACGGGTTTTTTGCACTTACAGGCAGCAAAGCTTGAGGCGGGGAATGGGAGGATAGCCGCCGGTGATCTTTTAGAGATCCAAGCAGCAACAATTGATCTAAGCCGCATGCAAGACAATGATCAAACAGGGGTTTCTTCCCTTGGCGATCTGACCATTAAAACCAATCAAATCACCGCTTTAAACAACCATATTGGTGCTAAGGGGAATATTGTCTTGAGCGCCGATGATGGGCTCACTGTAGGCGCTGGACATTATAGCGCCGGCGGCTCTCTTTTGGTGGAAGCAGCAGAGCTTACATCACGTGCGCGCTTAGTGGCAGAGCAAAAAGTTGACCTTTATGCGCATCACGGTGCCCTGATCCAAGAAGGTACTGTATTGTCCAATGGGAAGATAACGCTGGATGCCCATGGTGCCCTCAATCACACGGGTGATATTGTCAGTATGCAGCAGGTTGCCTTGACAGCGGGTGGCATGCTCACAACTTCTCAAGAGAGCACGATTTTAAGTTATGATGTGGTTTTAAGTGCTGATGCTTTAACCCAAGCAGGGACAGTGGAAGCCCAAGAGGGAGCATTAACCCTTCAAGTGCGTGATGGGGTCGCAAATAACGGCACAATGCGCGGTGAGAGTGTCGATGCTCATATTGGTGCATTTACCAATCAAGGGACGTTTATTGCAACCGATGATTTGCATTTGATGGTAAGCACACAAGAAGGCGCCGATCCGCAACAAGCCTTTCTGAAGAATACATCCGAAGGTGTCCTTCAAAGTGGTGGTGTTTTTGTTGTGACCGCAGGGCAATTAGACAATGCCGGTGCGCTTGGCTCTAGTGGTGAGAATGTTGCCCTCAATGTGGCAGGGAATGTCAGCAATAGTGGGCTGATTTACGCCAAAAAATCTATGGACGTATTCAGTGATGGTGATTTAACCAACACACAGGGCAGAATGATTGCAGAAGAGGCTCTCAGTATTGGTGGGCTGAAAGAGATACGTGCTGGTCATATAAATAATGAGGCTGGTCTTCTCAGTGCTTTAGCCGGTGAGATGAAGATTGTTGCAACGTCTTTTGTCAATAAAAGCGCTGAAGCGACAAATTCAGAGCAACAAAACGCTACACATGATGAAGGTGCGCATGTTTTAGCGCGGGATGGTTTGCGCATTGATGTGGGCAGTTTTGAGAATGTTGATGGTCTCATTTCTACGCAAGGGGCAGTCAATATTGTTGCTGATAGTGTGATCCAAGCAGGGCACATAGAGATTGAGCGTGGTGACCTTCAACTGACCAGCCACGGTGATTTAAGCAATAGTGGCACAATAGAAAGCAATGATACTATTGCTTTGCATGCGCAAAACACTCTAAATCAAACAGGGCGCATTGTTTCTAAAAAGCGGGTTGAGCTTTCCAGTGATGGCATATTGACAATGGGCGAGACAAGTGAGGTGGGCGCCTATGATGTAACGCTGAAGGCAGGCACACTCACCCAAGCTGGGCTTGTGGAAGCGCAAGGCGGGGTACTTACTCTCAACAGCCATGATGTTTTAAGCAATTCCGGTATTATGGTGGGCGGTGTTGTTGATGCGAAGCTTGGGTCTTTAGCCAATTCCGGTCAGCTTTTAGCCAGTGACAGTTTTACGCTTGTGGCAAAAAGTCATGATCCGTCATTGGGGCAAGTTGCTCTGGTTTTAAATGGTGAAGACGGTGTTCTCAAAAGTGGTGGCGCTTTTGTCTTAACCGCAGATGTTTTGGACAATGCCGGCAGTATTGGTTCAAGTGGTGATGGGGTTGCGCTCAATGTGAGCGCTGATCTGAGTAATAGTGGGCTGATTTATGCCAAGAAATCTGCCATTTTCTCCTTAGATGGGGATTTTATCAATAAGTTTGCCGATGTCATTGCTGAAGACAATCTCATCATCCGTGGCTTAAGTGGAGAGCGGGCTGGTCATGTGATCAACAGCTCGGGTCTTTTAGAAGCCGTGTCAGGCGATATGACCTTCGATGTCTCAGCGCTTACCAACATGCGTGAAGGTGGGGTTGAAGTTAGCGATAAAGTGGTTTCTCACAGGTTTGTTGCGGGAAGTTGGGAAGGCACTAATGTTAGACACCATCAGATAAAGGAAGATGTTGACACTACAATTAGCCGTCAACAACCTCATTTTACCAATAATGCTGCACAGATTTTAGTAGGACATCATCTGACAATTAATGCCGGTGATATCCGCAATAGCTATAGCTTGATTGCTGCCAATGGCAACATTGAGATGCAGGGTGATACGCTGCTCAATGAGGGGCGTGATTTAATTGAAACAACCAAGATTGTAACTGAAACGCATCGCAGGAAGAAACATTGCCACACAGTATTAGGAGGGTGTAGTATTACAGGCATAACATATTATGGCAGTACTACTGATACCAAAACAACCGTCCGCACTTATGATGCTGTTTATGGCACGATTGAAGCTGGTGGCACGCTTGATGCCAAGTTGACAGGCACTATTGACAATCATGCGGTGCGTGAAGGGGTTGAGCAAGTTGGCTTAAGCTCTGGCGAGAAAGGTTTGGCTGGTGTTAAAAACACCGATTTTGACGGTTCCAAACCACTGATTAGTGATGATCGATTAGATGGGATTATCAATGGTTTGAAAGGGCACAAAGGGCTTTTTGCACCAAGTATCCAAACACCCGCACCAGAATCCATACAGGTGCCAACGCAAGACGGGCTTAACTCTGTTAAGACAGAATTGGCTCAGACCCAATCACCGGATGTGCCGTTTTTAGTTGAGACGCGTCCAGATTTTATCAACCCAAGTAAATTTTTAGGATCGGACTATTACTTAAAAAAGATTGGTAATTATAAGCCTGAGCACGTGTTTAAAAAGTTGGGGGATGCTTATTTTGAATATCGTCTGGTGGGTGAGCAAATCTTTGAGCTGACAGGCAATCGCACTCTTCTTGATGTTGAAGATCCCAATGCTCAAATGCAAAGGCTTTATGACAATGCTGTGGAGCAGCAAGATCCCTTGGAGTTAGAGCTAGGCAAGCCATTAACACCTCAGCAGATTTCTGGGATCAAAAAGGATATGATCTGGCTTGAGACCCACCTTGTCGATGGACAAGAGGTCTTGGTACCCCACGTTTATTTGGCACCAAACACTTCTTTAGCACAAGATGTTTATGGGGCAAAAACGCAGCAAGGAAACCTTGCCAGTGCACGTTTGAAAGGCAATGGCGTTACTATAGAGACGGACCGTTTTGCCAATAGCGGCACCATATCAAGTAATGGTGCATTGCATGTTTCGACTACGCAAACTTTGTTTAATGATGGTGGTTTTTTGCTTGGCAGCGGTGCTGTCGATCTCAGCAGTGGCGATCTTTTAGCCAATTCGTCAGGGGTTATCTTGGGGAATATCATCACCCTCAATGCGAAGACAATCATTGATGGTACTGCAAAAATCCGTGACACGAATGAATATGGTTTTGTTGATCGGATCGGACAGCAGGCTCAAATCATTTCTATACAGGATTTAAACATTCACTCCCTTGGCGATTTAAGCATGACTGGTGGCCAATGGAGCAGTGGTGGACCGATGACGGTCATTGTTGATGGCTCTGCTACGTTTGGTTCATTAGTGTTAGAGAGTGACCATAAGGAGACATTGGAAAAAGGGCATTATAACGCCCAAAGCAGTGAGCACCGTTTGGCAGAAGTCAACAGTGATGGAGATTTGACCATTGTCACAGGTGGTGATCTTAACCTTGGGGGAAAGTTTAAAGCCAAGGGCAATGGGGATTTCACCAGTGGTGGCGCTCTCAACGTGGTTTCAGAGCAAGATTTTAACAGTTTTGATTTGGATCTGAGGGGCAAAGAAGGCGACAAATCGAAGCAAAAGAATAAGTTTCGTCAACAGTCAACAGAAGTTACTACAAACAAAACCACGATAGAAACAGAGGGCAACCTCTCCATGCATACGCAAAATGGGGATCTCACGCTTGATGCCATAGGGGCAAAAAGTGGTGGTCAGACGCATTTGGCATCAGATAAGGGAAAAATCAAGTTTCTGACCAACAAGGATCAAGATTTTAAGGATGTTTATCAGCGTAATGAAAATCTTGTGTGGTGGAGTGAGAGGGACAAAGGTTACCTTAAGGAGACCATCGAGCATGTCACCATAGATGCTAAGGGTGGCATAAAGCTTGATGCGGGCGATGGCTTTGTTGTTGAATATGAGGCAACCGGTGATTTAGACAAATCTCTTGAGCAATTGTCTCGCTCCCCAGGCATGGCATGGATTAAGCAACTGCGTGATGATCCAGAATTATCTAAGCAAGTTGATTGGCAAGCAGTGAAAGCTGAATTTAAAGACTGGGATTATAAAGCCCAAGGGCTGACAGAAGCTGGCGCGGCTCTCGTGGCATTGGCTGTCACGGCGGTTACGGGTGGAGCAGCCTCGGGCGCTGCCAGTGCCATTACCGGTGCTTTGGGGCTTGGCTCGAGCACCGCCATGAATGCAGCGATACAGGCAGGTGTCCAAGCACTGATTAACAAAAGCGCTGTGGCTCTTGTCAATAATCGCGGCAATATTGCCGGCGCCTTGCATGAGCTTGGCTCTTCAAAGAATGTTCTCAGCATTGTCTCGTCGATGTTAACGGCGGGCTTAACCAGCCAACTAACGGAAATGGCAGGTGTTGGACAATCTTTGCCAAAAACCGCTCCTTTTGTCGATCGTATCGCCAGTGAAGCGGAAAAGAACCTGATCAAAGCCGCCATTGGCACAGGCGTGCAAACGGCTCTTGAGGGTGGTTCTCTTGACAAGAACTTTTTTAACAATCTGCGCATCGCCCTGTCTGATACGGTTGGCAAATCGTTGGCGGAAGAAATCGGTACTGCCAAGGCAGAAGGCAAAATAGACACGGTCACGCAAATCGTTGCCCATGCCGGTCTTGGCTGCTTAAAAGGCGCGGTTGCGAGCGGTGCTTGCTCTGCCGGTGCTGTGGGGGGTGCTGTGGGCGAAGCCACTGCTATGCTCCAGTTTCAATTGTGGGTGCAAGGCATTGTGAAAGAGGAAATGGGAGATCTAAACGGTCGCACCCCAACTGCGGAAGAGGAAGCGCGTATAAACGCAAAGATTGATGCGCAGTTTGCTGACTTTAGGGATCACACCATTGATGTCGCACGGGCTGCGGGGGGCGTTGCCGCTGCCCTTGCCGGTGGCGATGTTGATGCTGGTGCTGATGCCGCTGGTAATGCCGCTGCAAATAACTTTTTGGGGAGTGCACAACGCGCTCAGATGAAGAAAGAGTTAGAAGAGTGCCCTGATGATCAGTGTCGAAGAGATGTTAACGAAAAATGGTTCGAGATTGATGAACAACAAGATAGAACTTTTTCGACAGGAATTATGACTGGTCTCATTGCCGATATACCAATCAAGCTATACGAGTTAGCTGATGGCGCTGTGAAGAACATGATGTTACAAATGATAATATTTGCTAGCAATCCACGGGGGGGCGTTGAAAAGAGTGTTAAAGACATTGGAACAGGAGCGTCTTGGGTCGTGAGTGGACATGTGATTGATGATGTCTGGGAAGGTGCTGGTCAATTCTGGGGAGGTGTTGAGGATTCCTTTATAGGGGATATAGATTACGTAAAAGAGAATCTTGAAAAAGCGGAAGTTAACGGAGCTTTTAATGCTGGTTTTGAAACTGGAAGATTATCAGCCGGAGTGTTAGAAAACTTTGTTGGAGGCGCTGGAGCAGCCAAGGGAGCCATAAAGCTTGGCGAAAAGGCTGTGATCAAGTTCAATGCTAGGAAAGATTTTGTCCAATTCGCTTCCAAGAAAAATCTTGCAGAACTTGCAGCTCAAGGAGATCCTGACAAATTTGCGGCGAAGAAAGAACTAACTAAACTTGCTGCTAAAGAAAAAAAGCTTTGGTTAAAAAAGAAACCCACTAAATTTACCGATAGCAAATTTGGACAGACCTACACAGTTTATCGGAGAGACGATTTGTTTGATCCTCATGCAAGGGTTAAATGGACTGAAAAAGGGGAAACGGTATGGGGCACCAATGTTGAAAGGACAAAAACAGGAAGAGCACCTATAGGGTTTGATGGTAAGCCTGTTGAGTTGCATCACCTAAATCAAACCCCTGATGGACCCCTAGCGGAAATTAGCCATGAATTTCATAAAAAATATACTTCTGTTATTCATGCTAATCCAAAAACACATCAATCGCTCATAGATAGAAAAAAGTTTGAGAAGCAGAGAGAGGAATATTGGAAAGAATACGGCAATGGGCATGGAGAACAAAAAAACAGTAGTTTAGGAGGAATAATTGATATGAAATGGGGTATCATAGGTCTAAATTTTGACAGATGGGGACAGGAGCACCGGCAGTAATACTCTACGATTGATGAAAAAAGAAAAAAGAAACTTATAAAATAATTTATGGAGGATAATTGATGAAAACCTATACCTTAGATGATGTTACAGTATTAGTTGATAAATATGAAGGTGATATTGTTAATTTTGCTAGCAAAGATAAGGAGGTTGATGATCTCGTGATTGAAAAAGCTGAGGAAATTCTTGGTTTGCAATTCACATCTTCCTATAAAGTTTTTTTAAAACATTATAAAGGCGGGGACATTGGTGGTTATGAAATCTATAGGCTTTATAAGGAGTGTGGAGAAGATATTCCTTTTGATGATATTGTTTTTCAAAACTTAAATGATAGAAAACGTGGTTTCGCAACACCAGAACAGCTTATCGTTTGTGATGCTGCTTTTGGTGAAACCTTTTATTTTGATTATACGCAGTTTAGGGATGGAGAATGCCCACTTTATGTCATGCTTCCATCTGAGGATTGCGAATATTATGCCAGTAATTTTTATGAATTCCTATGCAAAAGAATTATAGTACACGCAGGAGATGAGATACCTGATGGTGACCAACCGATTGAAAAGATTGAGAACACTCCCACTCCGAAACCTATCCCTTTTTACAAGAGTTTTTGGAAAAAACTATGGAAGAGGTGAAATTGATAGGGAAATATGGAGCGTTTATCACGCAAGTTTTGAGGATCATCTATGAAAACCTATACCTTAGCTGATGTCATAGAATTAGTTGATAAAGTGAATAAATATGATGATGATATTATCCATTTTCGTACTGAAGATGATGCAGTTGATGATCTTGTAATTGAAAGGGCTGAGAAAGCTCTTGGTTTACAATTCACATCCTCTTACAAGAGTTTTTTTAAACATTATAAAGGCGGGGACATTAGTGGTGAAGAAATCTATAGTCTTTATGAGCATCCTATAGGTGTTTCTGTTAATGACGTTGTTTTCCAAAACTTAAATGATAGAAAACGTGGTTTTACGACACCAGAACAACTTGTCGTTTGTGATGCTGATTTTGGTGAAACCTTTTATTTTGATTATACACAGTTTAGGGATGGTGAATGCCCACTCTATCTCAAGTATACATCTGAAGATTGCGAATATTACGCAAGTAATTTTTATGAATTCCTTTGCAAAAGAATTATAGTACATGCGGGAGTTGAGATACCTGAAGGTGATCAACCGATTGAAAAGATTGAGCACACTCCTGCTCCGCAACCTATCCCTTTTTACAAGAGTTTTTGGAAAAAACTATGGAAGAGGTGAAGTTGATAGAGGGAATATGGAGCGTTTATAACGCAAGTTTTGAGGATCATCTATGAAAACCTATACCTTAGCTGATGTCATAGAATTAGTTGATAAAGTGAATAAATACGATGATGATATTATCAATTTTGGTACTGCAGAGGATGCTCCTGATGATATATTGATTGAAAAAGCTGAGAAAACTCTTGGTTTACAATTCACATCTTCCTACAAAAGTTTTTTAAAAAATTATGGAGGAGGAGAAATTGGTTATGAGGAAATTTTTAGCATTTATAACGCAGGTTTTGAGGATCATCCTGCTGGTGATATTGTGTATAAAAACTTATATAATAGGAAACATGGTTTTGTGACACTAGAACAGCTTGTCGTTAGCAGAACTGATTTTGGTGAAACATTTTACTTTGATTATACTCAGGTTCAGGATGGTGAATGCCCACTTTATGTTAGAATTCCATCTGGAGCGTCACATTATTATGCAAGTAATTTTTATGAATTTCTCTGTAAAAGAATTAAGGACCATGCAGGGGAAGATTTATGAAAACTTATACTTTAGATGATGTTGCACAATTAGTTGATAAATATAGTGATAGTGTTGATTTTGGCTCTACAGATGAAGCCGTTGATGATGTACTAATTGAAAAGGCAGAGGGGATTCTTAAATTGCAATTCACAACCTCCTACAAAAGTTTTTTAAAAAACTATGGAAGAGCGGAAATCTGTGGTGAGGAAA
The DNA here is from genome assembly GCF_042196685.1 of Bartonella sp. AC329YNZD. Lineage (NCBI taxonomy): Bacteria > Pseudomonadati > Pseudomonadota > Alphaproteobacteria > Hyphomicrobiales > Bartonellaceae > Bartonella > Bartonella sp. AC329YNZD. The sequence goes on from NZ_JBHIQS010000020.1 coordinate 16,061, forward strand.
TATTAAGTGTTTATAATACAAATTTTGAAATTGCTCGTAGTGATGATATTGTCTATTATCATATAACGGATGTAGAAAATGGTTTAGCAAAACCACAGCAGCTTGTTGTGAGTAGAACTGATTTTGGTGAGACATTTTATTTTGATTACTCTCAGTTTCAGGATGGTGAATGTCCGCTCTATCTTAAGTTTCCACCTAGCGATCCCCAGTATTACGCAAGTAATTTTTATGAATTTCTCTGTAAAAGGATTACAGATAACTTGAAGTAAATTTCTTTGTATGGTGGTTTTACTTCCGAATTGCAATGTTAAACCACTATTTTTTCTTTTCAAGAATGCAGGCATCGTTAATATTTTTAAGGGGGATCATCTATGAAAACCTATACCTTAGATGATGTTATAGAATTAGTTGATAAAGTTGATAAATATGATAGTGATATTGTCAGTTTTGGGACTGCAGAAAATGCTGTCGATGATATATGGATTGAAAAGGCGGAGAAAGCTCTCGGTTTGCAATTCACATCTTCTTATAAAAGTTTTTTAAAAAATTATAAAGGGGGAGATATTGGTGGTGATGAAATCTATAGTCTTTATGAAGATTGTGTAGATTTTCCTTTTAATGATATTGTTTGTCAAAACTTAAATTATTATAGAAAACGTGGTTTTGCAACATCAGAACAGCTTGTCGTGAGTAGTACTGATTTTGGTGAAACCTTTTACTTTGATTATACGCAGTTTCGAGATGGAGAATGTCCAATCTATGTTATGTTTCCATTGGATAATTGCGAATATTACGCCAGTAATTTTTATGAATTCCTTTGCAAAAGAATTAAAGTACACGTGGGAGAAGAGATACCTGAAGGTGAACAACCGATTGAAAAGATTGAGCACACTCCCACTCCGCAACCTATCCCTTTTTACAAGAGTTTTTGGAAAAAACTATGGAGGAGGGGCAATTGATAGAGGAAATATGGAGCGTTACGCAAGTTTTGAGGATCATCTATGAAAAACTATACCTTAGATGATGTTGCAGTCTTAATTGATAAAGTAAATAAATATGATGAAGAGATTATCAATTTGGGTACTGAAGATGATGGAGAGGATGAAACAGATGATTTACAGATTGAAAAGGCGGAGAAAGCTTTGGGTTTGCAATTCACATCTTCTTATAAGAGCTTTTTAAAAAAATATGTAGGAGGGGAAATTGGTGGTGATGAAATATTTAGCATTTATGGAGATTGTGGGGAAGGTATTCCTGCTGGCGATATTGTTTACCGAAACTTACTCAATAGAGAACGTGGTTTTGTGACACCAGAACAGCTTATTGTAAGTAGAACAGATTTTGGTGAGACTTTTTACTTTGATTATACGCAGTTTCGGGATGGTGAATGCCCACTCTATGTCATGCTTCCATCTGAAGATTGCGAATATTACGCAAGTAATTTTTATGAATTCCTTTGCAAAAGAATTAAAGAAAGCGTGGGAGTTGAGATACCTGATGGAGACCAACCAATTGAAAAGATTGAGAACACTCCCACTCCGCAACCTATCCCTTTTTACAAGAGTTTTTGGAAAAAACTATGGAAGAGGTGAAATTGATAGGGAAATATGGAGCGTTACGCACGTTTTGAGGATCATCTATGAAAACCTATACTTTAGATGATGTTGCAGTATTAATTGATAAAGTGAATAAATATGATGATGAGATTATCAATTTTGGTACTGCAAAAAATGCTGTCGATGATATATGGATTGAAAAGGCGGAGAAAGCTCTCGGTTTGCAATTCACATCTTCTTATAAAAGTTTTTTAAAAAATTATAAAGGGGGAGATATTGGTGGTGATGAAATCTATAGTCTTTATGAAGATTGTGTAGATTTTCCTTTTAATGATATTGTTTGTCAAAACTTAAATTATTATAGAAAACGTGGTTTTGCAACATCAGAACAGCTTGTCGTGAGTAGTACTGATTTTGGTGAAACCTTTTACTTTGATTACTCTCAGTTTCAGGATGGAGAGTGTCCGCTCTATCTTAAGTTTACACCTAGCGATCCCCAGTATTACGCAAGTAATTTTTATGAATTTCTCTGTAAAAGAATTAAAGAGCACGCAGGGTAATGACGATGCAAACCAAAGATGCAACAGAGATTTTAAAAAGACTTGGCTGGGAGCCTCATCGCGATGAAATGGGTGATATGTTTGCTTATTATCACCTCCCCGATCGCATAGTGCGTATTCACTATGGTGTCATAGATTATGGACGGGATAGCGGAAGATTGTGGGTTTCTGTCAGTCTTACTACTGCTGCTTATTGTCTTGGCTGGGAATACGCTAACGGTAAGAAATCGCGATACCAATATGAGGATATGCTGATTTCTTCAGAAGAGAATTTTGGAGTTACAGCACTGGAGTTTTTTGAAAACCACGTTAAGGTAGCTTTAGACAAAGTGTTAGCTTGGGCGCAAGCACAAGATATTGAGAAAAAATTACGTGAAAAAGCTGCTAATCATTCTCTCGTTGCAAAGGCTCTACTCGGCGATACTGAAGCTTTAAGGAATTACAAACCTACACCTCAATTATATACACCAGAGTTTTCTGATTATGAAAAGATAACGCAGGTTAAGCGCGTTATCTTTTTTGCTGAGGCGTATAAAAATAACGAATTGGATGACATTTTAGCACGCAAAAAACCGAAACAGTGTTTGATGAGTCTCACAGTAGCAACGCGCATTCTTAAAACCCAAGGATGGTTTGCCACAGAGCCTGGGAAAATGTGGTTAGTTTTGCCGGATCGTTTTATTCAATTTGATTTTGGTTTTATACGTCTTCCAAATGATGATTACAATGTTCATCTTGAAGCAGGGATCTCCAACGAAGATATTTCTGTAGCTTGCTATTATATTCACGATAGTAGAAAATGTAGGCAGATATCAGCTACAAATATTTATCAGTCTTTTAATACGATTGAGGGAGGGGTTTTTAGTGGTGTTGATAAAGGGATTGATATTCGTGTAGAGACATTAAATGAGCAGGAGCTTATCAAAATTTCTGAGCGGGTGATACAATGGGCGCGTGCTCAGGATTTAGAAGCAACGATAGAAAGCAAAGCGCTTGTTCAAAAATATAGCTCATGTCCTGATATCTCATGGCATTTGGCTTGTTTAGCATTAACAGGTCAAATTGATGTCTTGAAATCCTATCAAAATGCCGTAAAAGCAGGTACGATTTCTGAATATTTAGATGACGATGATGTGGAAAAATATGTTAATCACGCTGTTCAATTTGCTGAAGGACATCTGACCGTTTTAAAGGAGCGAGAGGCGGCAGATGCACGTATTGGTGTACAATCTTTGGCTCTTCTTAATACAGTTTCTGAAACATTAAAAATGATGAACTGGACAGTCTATCGCGACAAAAATTATAATCGTAATGCCTATTTTATAAGCAAAGACCGTATCATTAATATAATGTACAGTCTTGATAGAAAAGGAAAAACACCGATCCTTATATTCAAGGCTTCACTTTCAACACTTAGTTTTTCTACTACTCATAGAGAGATGTTTCCTAGATTGCCCCAATATATAGCTCTCAAAGAGGCAGAAGAATTTTATACAGTTTCTAGTACTGAATTGGATGAAGGCAAGCTAAAGGAGATTTGTACAGATATACTTGAGTGGGCTGATAACCAAAACACCAACCAAATCATCTATGATTATGCGGCGTTGCTAACAAACAGTGAATTTTGCCTTGCAGAATTTCACCTTATTGCACTTATTTTGACTGGCAATGTCAAAAAACTTAAGTTTTATAAGGAGAGTTTTCAAAGAAAAAGCCGTCTAGGTTTTGTGGAAAACATCACAAAATATGATATTGAGAACGCTCTTACTCTTGCACAGCGTTATTGAACAGGTTTTCCCAAAAAGGCATTGATTTTAAGCTTGGATCCGCAAAACGGCATCTGATGCTTCCAAAACTGTTGCAGGTGAGCCGACAGAGGAAGTAGAGGAAACGGATGACAAAGATGCTCCATTGACCATGGCAAGTGCTCATGAACTTTTAAAAAGCTTAGGTTGGTCAACTGAGAAAATCAATGAAGATGACTATATGGCAAGCTATCAATTGGCTGATCGTGAAGTAGATATTCTTTACAACGATGAAATTGCCAAAGATTGTCCGCAATTTGATAGCGCCTTTTTGATTAGCACGGGAATTTTGGCTTCTGCTTGCAAATACATTGATCCTACTCACACGGAAGATATCCCAGATATACAGCTTAATTTTGAAGCAAAGGGGTTAGAAATCTTTGAACCAGAGGTCAGTGAGGAGCGCTTAAAACAAGCGCTTGATGATGCTTTAGAATGGTCGGTAACAGACATTGACCTTTCTAAAAGACTTCGCTCTGATTATGGCACTGCTCCTTGGGAAAAAGGCGCCACGTCTAAAGCAAACGATACGGATTATGCTTTACTTCATCTTGGCGCTCTTGCTTTATTGGGTGATGTTGAAACCTTACAATCTTATCAGAAAAGTTTTGCAGCAGGTGATCACCTAGGCTTTGACGAGAGCATCAACAAAACCCACCTTGAACGTGTATTAGCTTTAGCCAAAGAAGTAGCAAAGGTGAAGCAAGTGAGTTACGCTTTGATTAAACAGGTGGCAGAAAAGCTTGATGATCAACGAGAGGTTTCCTGCGAAGAGCAGCCTCACTCTTGGAAAGAGAAAATAGCTAAATTTATCGGAAAAAAAGACAAGAAATAGTCCTTTAAAATCTCAAAAATTTTATAGAAAATAGAGTTTTGTCCAAAGCCTTTATCACTCTTTGAGTGAATTCAACAGCTGTGAGATTTTACCGTTGTTACGGATGGTGATTTCACGCTTGGTACTGCAGGGCTATCCAGTGGGGTGGTCAGATGCATCTGGCGGCAGATAAGGGCAAGATTAAGTTTCGCATCAATAAGGATCAAGATTTTTAGGATACTGATCAGCTATGCTTTAATTAAAATAGCCCTTGCGCCAATTTCATAAGATACATGATAAATATGATAATTGTGATTTATAGACTGTTATGAAAACATCTAAAGAGAGATTAATAATTCTAGAGATTAGAAAAATCCTTTTTAATAGACCGTATCAGTGTTGTCAGTTCCTTTTAGACCTTCTATTATTTTTTTAATGAGAAAAAATAAAAATATTATATTTCAATAGGTTAATATCTTTAAAACATAACTCATATCAAGAGTACAATCTTTAAAGATAACCAATGATATGAATTGATTAAAACCTGTCAGTTATCTGTCAGTAAATTGAACTGACAAAAGTGATCATTTGAGTGAGTCATTAAAACGTGTCTTATGAAAAGCATAGGAAATTAAAAACTGATTACGTTATCAAAATCCCTTTTATGAATTTTATCAGTTCTTTTGAATGATAACCTTATGATTTAGAGAATGATTACAACGTGTTTTATAAAAAGCATGTGATCCTTTAAAGTTTTTCAAAAGATAGCTTGTAACTCATAAGAAATGCTATCAAGATCATTAGGTTATGAGTTTTGGGGGGTGCTTTTTGTACGTATTATTTTATTTTTTAATCCAAAATAAAAGTCATTATATTTCAATATGTTAATGTTTTAAAGAAACAACCTATATTAAATACAATCTGTAAATACAATCTATGATATATATTTAAAGAGGTTTTGTAGGGGTTTTGGGGGTTTTAAGAACCTACAAAACCTATAAGTAAAATGAATATATATAACTCACTTTAAACAAAGCTTTTGAAAAGCATAAAGCTATCATTTTAGATTACGATATAATCTTTTAAAGACAATCCAAATAAGAGTATCTAAAAGTGCAAGTTTCTTCTTTTTAGAATAACGCATGATAAATTATCCTTTTAAAGATTGTATCTAATCAACTTAACAAGAGAGAGGTATAGATTAATGGTTATAAGCTCTATACCCCTTGTGAGATCAACATACCCATTATGTGAGCATGCTTTATAAGTTATTCAGTTTCTCTTATTTCTAATTTTGGTAAGTTTTTTACGATTTTCATTGTTTCTAAACTTACGGTAATAACCCTTTGAAATAACTCCAATGGGTAGGCAGGGTTGCCAATGGTTTCAACAGCATAGCGATTGGCATCATTGATAATACCACTCTTTTTATCAGTCTTTACACATTGACGCCCCATAACCCATTCAAGAGCAGGTCTACCATTTACGATATACTCATAAGCTTCAAGAGGGATATCTGTTATTGTGATATTGCTATTGTAAATAACAGTTGATTTATCTTTCTCTTTACCTGCTTTTGCAAATTGCATTTCAGTCACATAATAGAATTTTTCGGGATTAGAGATCTCTGTAACTTTTGGATTACCCTTTTTAAAAGTTACTGGATAAGGCTCTACATCTTCATAATTTACGTGCAAATGACCCAGTTCACGCCCTGCTGTTACAAACTTCCAAAAATCCTCAGCACTCTTTACGCAAGGAATGCGAGGTAATTCTTTGCATAAATTATGAGCATAACGAGCACGATAATCTTCCGAATGTAACAATCCGTAGACGTAATAGAATAGATCATCTTTAGTGATTTTTTCATTAGGATAAGCGGCTTTAAAATGTGCTAGCCCCTCATCAGTAATGGCATTACGTCTCTGTAAACCAGCTGTTGTGTTTTTCTCTGTAGAATTTGCAAACAAATGGGATTGTTGCTTACTTTTACCTTTTGAAACCGTAGCATCTTCATAAATATATCTTGGAAAGCATTGACCTGTATCTATTGCATGAAAATCAGGTAGATCTTTAGTCATAATAACAGAAAATCCACTTCTTGCCCCTATAGCAGAAACTTGTATCACTGTATTTTTGATCATTTTTTCTACAGGAAAGATACGAGGCATTTGATAAATTGCTTCATTAAAAATGCGATTATAATAAAGCCACTGTCGTGTAAAAGGACGATATAAACTTTGAACAAAACCGACTTCTTCAAATTTTAAAATATGACCTCTTGCTAATTGTTTTTTTATATTCAAACTCCAACTTATCTTGCTTGTATCTGAATTAACAAAATTATCTACAGCCTTTTTACGTGATTTACTGTCAGTGTGCGCATAAGCATTATTAAAACGTTCTGCTTCACTGTTATAGAAGGCAATCATGTTACCCATATTTTTCGCTAAAATTGCACGACTTGAATTGTATGCCCAAGCATCACGACTAGTCGTAATGCCACAAGAATAAATCTCAAAGAGTTTTTTCTCATGAGGTCTCTTATCGCCTAAAGCTAAGAATGTTTCAAAACTGTCATCACGTTGACGTATCCAATCACCATGCTTATCTGGTGTGATTATTTGCCAATCTTTTTTACTTCGTGTAATGCCATCAATACTACCAAAGTCCTTAATTGTTTTAAGTTTTTTTTTTCTTGTTTGATTATCACCAATATCATGATAGTAAATTTTACAAGGTCCAATAGTATTGGGATTTTTTATAAACAGCGTCACGGCAATGCCCGTCATACTACCACTACCAAAAACATTTTCACCTTCTTGAGCAGCTCCATTGCTCAACATATTTTTACGAAGATCCCCTCGTAAATTAAGTACATAAATACTCGTAAATTCTTTGGCTAAAGATTTTCGTAAACTATTCATTGTCGATTTTTCTATGTAACCAGAGCCAGAAACAAAGCCGATTACCCCAGCATTACCAATACGGTCACTTGCCCAGCGCATAGCACGAATATAACTGTCATAAAAATTTCGCGTATTCATTGATTTAGATTGAGCAGCATAGGTTTCACGAATACGGTTATTTAATATGGGATAAGGGGTATTCTTTGCATTGTCATTAGCACTTTTTTGACCTGTTGAATAAGGAGGATTGCCGACAATAACTTGGATATCTACTTCCTGCTGTTTTTTACACCGCTCTGAATTCTCAAACATATAGCGTGTAAAAAAATCTTTTTCTTCAAGCATCAAAAACGTATCAGTTAAACAAATTCCTTCAAAAGGTATATACTCTCCTTTCATAAGACTATGATAGGTCGATTCAATGTTAATCGCTGATATGTAATAGGCTAGCAAAACAATCTCATTGGCATGAATATCATGACGGAATTTATATTCCATATCCTCTGGTTTGATGAGTCCAGATTGTAAAAGCCGTGTGATAAAGGTTCCCGTTCCAGTGAAAGGATCAAGAATAGAGACACCTCGAGAACTTAAGCTTTGTCCAAACTCTTGCTCTAAAACATCATTGACGGAATGTAAGATAAAATCAACTATTTCAATAGGTGTATAAACAATCCCAAGTTTATCTGTTGTCTTTTTGAATGCTTTGGTAAAAAAATCTTCGTAAAGTTTGATAATAAGATTCTGTTTTGCTCGCGTCTCAATAATCTCCTCTGTATCATCCTTTATACTTTGATAAAACTTTTCAAGATCTTTGGCTTCGTCTTTGATATTCATCTTATCAAGTTCAGCTAAGATTTTTTCCATCGCTTGCGAGATGGCGTTTTTACTCACAAACTCATTTCCATCAAACAAGGATTCAAAAATAGGTCGTGTCACAAGGTGTTGCGCCAACATCTCGAGTGCATCCTCTTGTTCGATACTGTCATTTAAACCGTTCTTTAATTCTTTATGAAAGGCATGAAAGGCGCGATAAGCTTCACTCTTTTTATCAGCGAGTATGCTTTTAAGACGAATAATATGATTTTGTGCAATTGCAGCTACATTGCCAGCCCAATTTCCCCACTGATTAGGCTCTCCACATTTTTTGACAATGATGGGCTTAATAGCACGCGATAATTCATCAACATAAAACTCGAATTCTTTTTGTCCTCCATATTTATAAGAGCTTTCACTTGCTACTGAACCAATATGAAGCCCAACACTTTCCGATTTTGCGTGGAAAGAGAGTTCGTCAACAACAGCGGTCATTGCTTGTAAAGCAGGGTCAAAAGTGACTCCTACAATCTCAAACACATGACGAACATTTTGGTCTAGCTCTAAGGCTTTTATTTTGTTTTTAAAGTTGTCATCATGAGCACGCAAAGCATTGAGAACTTGCCAGATGACATCATACTTCGTATTGTTTTCTAAAGCCTGTTGTGGTGGAATATTAAAGGGAATACCAACGGGTAAAATAATATAGCCTGTTGTTTTACCTTCTGCGCGACGCATCACGCGCCCCACCGCCTGTATCACATCTACATGACTTTTACGCGGGTGTAAAAACATAACCGCATCAAGAGCAGGGACATCGACTCCTTCAGAGAGACATCGGACATTGGTTAACACACGGCAGTTATTCTCATCTGTATCTTCTTTAAGCCAATCAAGTAATTTATTACGTTTTTTGCCATTAAAAGATCCATCAATGTGCTTAACATCAAAGATAAGAGAAGTCTTACTTTCGGGAACAAATTTATGATATTCATCAATGGCGTCATTGAATAGTTCGCTAACTAATTGAGACGTCTTGATATTTTTACAAAAAGCCAGAGAACGACGCATAGGTTTTATGTCATCTTCTTCCTTCTTTTCTATTTGGGAAAGTGCTTTGTAGCAGCCAATGATTTTAGTTGTATCATCAAGAATAAGTTCAGAATTTTTATCTTTAAGGCGTTTCTGAATCGTTGCGTTAATAATTGCTTCATCAACAGCCAAGACGATAACTTTATAGGGTGTTAAAAGTTTATCTTTTAGAGCTTTTGAAAAAGTATAAGTGTAAAGATTTTTTCCATAGAGCTCTTCATCATCCATGGACGCCAGAACAGCATCAGATGCGTCAGCCTTCTTTTTCAGCTTGTCGGTAAAGATCTTAGGGGTTGCCGTCATGTACAGACGTTTTTTACCTTGAATGATGCTGTTATCATGAACCTTGATAAATTCAGATTCATGCTTGTCTGTTCCCAATACAACCCCAGTCGTACGGTGTGCTTCATCACAAATGATCAGATCAAATTCGGGTAAATCATATTCCTTTTGTGCATTCGAAATCACTTGAATGGAATGATAAGTTGAAAAGACCACAGTCATCACATCAAGAGAGGTCTTATTGGCTTTACGCGCAAGCTCTTTGGCATCGGTAGTAGCCGGTAAAACAAGGTCTGATGCATCGAGACCAGCTTCATCATCATTTTTATTCTTACGACGCTTACCTACTTGCGTATCCGAACATACGGCAAAGGAACGCAAGGATACTTCTGTATCTTCTGTCCATTCACGAATTGTTTGAGAGATAAGAGCGAGAGAGGGCACCAGAAACAATACACGCTTGCCTTGACCTGCTATGGTTTCTGCTATCTTAAGGCTTGTAAAAGTCTTCCCCGTTCCACATGCCATAATGAGTTTGCCACGGTCTGCTTCTTGTAAACCTTCACAGACTTTCTTGAT